>JALWRB010000269.1 GCA_027077875.1 Candidatus Heimdallarchaeota archaeon | reverse complement strand
TCGGGCGTGTTTGTGGGAGATGTCGAGCTCCCTGCCACTGGCGATTGCCGTCTTATCGGGATCTAACCCTGTTACTGAATAACCGAATCTAGGCATAATTCTTCTAACCTAATGCGATTCCCTCCGAGCTTATTAAAAGGATTAAGATATTTTACGAGGCCTATTTCAGCGGGACGTAGAGTGAGGATTTTGTCGCACCGATACCGGGTGCTGAGTGCTTGACGATCCTGCGGGGGTGTGCGTATTCCGCGAGGTAGTCCCCCACTTTGTCGAGGTTGATCTCGACGGGGATGAACTCCTTTCCGTTGTACACCTCGATGGTGAGTCCGACGAACTCGGGGAGGATGACGAAGTCCCTCACGTGGGTCTTCACGACGACCTGGTTTCCCTTGTTCTGGGCCTTCTTGGCCTCTCTGAGATCCGCGAGGAGTTTCTTCCTCTTGTGGTTCCAGTACTCTGGGGTGGTAAGGCTTCTTCTCTGCCTTGCTGGGAGGAGCTCGACGACCTCGTCAAGGGTCATCTCCTGAAGCTCCTTGAGTGTTTTTCCTCTGTAGTGTGTCCTCTTCTTTGCTGACATGGTGATCTACAGAATTCAACTGAGTTCTCGTTTTTATAAGATTAGTGTTGAGAGACGCGTTGAGGAGAGAGTGGGAAAGCTCTTCGTTCCAAGCCATAGGAAATCAAATGATCTACAAGATGTTCTCGAATGACAAGACCTTCCTTACAACTGGCAGTAAGATTACCCTTCTCAACTAAATTTATGATTAAAGAAGGTGTGAGAGTGAAATAATGGAATTGGCAAATGTCTTGGAGGGCTTGACTGAGCATTTCATCAGTCGATCAGATGAAGATGGACTCATGAACCTCATCTCTCCCTCCTTAGTGGAAACATTAAAGGACATAACGCAAATGGTTGCAGAAGAAAAAGTTAGAAGAATTCTAGAGTTTGAAGATGAGATGAATCAGCTAAGAATTCAAGTCAACTATATATTCAACTTCTAGGTAGAATATTCTCATAATTCTTGGATCTGTTTGTACTTTTGTCTATAGGTTTCTCGATGTGATCTACTAACAACCTCTAGCATAAATTGCGGATAACCGTGCCTATGCGCAAATTCAATTTGGTGGAATAATTGTTCATGAAAGATGATTCTGATGGGGCTGGAAGCTCTCCTAGAGTAAGATATGAAACCACTAAGTGTTGCAACTTTCTAGGTGGTATCAACAATGGAGAATTCTCCCATTCTCTTGTGATTTCATATGTATCGGGTATTAGTTAGAACCAAACAGGTTGGAGAGGGATGAATTGGGTAATTTAGATAAGACATTCCCTACCTTGATTGCAGCATCTCTATAACCTCTGGTTCTAGGAAGGCTCTCGAAGAAAAGAACGTAGGGAAGGAGGTGCATATTTCATGGATACCTTCTATATCGTCAAGGAGATAGAACTCCAATTTTGAATTAACTAACAGAGTGGATCCAGTCACACTACTTTCCTCATCAATTATCGGAAGGTTGCAGGTCTTACATATTCCTATAATACTGCCTTTGATCTCGAATTCATGCCCCCATGCTGTCACTTGCATGTGTGCTGATTCTGCATAGTGGTAATAAAGATCACCATGCCGAGATCCGATCAAAGGTGAGAGGTATTATCAACGCCCAATTCGTGGCTTCTCTGTACTGATTGTGAAAGTAAATTGGGGGAGAGTATCAGTAGAATTCATAGCGGTAGACAGAATCAAGTCCCAGTAGGAGTAAAATTAATAATGTGGATGTGAAAAGATGACAGTATGGTATTTCAGTCAAAGCGACTGCGGTTGGTAGCCGCTTGGATGAAAAGATATGAAAGTCAAAGCATTGACTAAGAGAAAACATTGGCAGAGGAAATTTAACGACCGTCATGACTGTAACAAGTGCTTCGGAGGAATCCGTAAGGGAAAATCAGTATACCGTGGTACCAAAGGATTCAAGAAGGAACAGTCCTGCTATATGAAATTTGAAGTCTATCCAGAAATAAATTGTGCATTACTTTAACTCTAGACCTTGAGGGTGAAGTGGTATGGAAGATACCTGAATTTCAAGGGATGTTATCTGATAGGAGATAATTCTTGAGTTCCTAAAGTTGTCTAAGGAGGCTTTGTACCTAAGAATAATGAAGTATTTCTACCTTAATATCTCCTGCATTTGTATCAAATGTTTATAGAAAGCTAAGGGCATCTAAGACAGTTTTACATTAAGTCAAATTCATAGTAGAAATTAAATTTACTACTTGAAACATTAATAGTGCAATTTGTTAATAGTAATTTCTCATATTCCTAATTGATCAAATATACGTTTGTATCTGTTAAATGCGTTGTCTACATCATCTCTGGTTATGATTGTCGATAAATTATAATCTGCCTCCGCTCGTAGCCTTTTCAAGTTCTTAAACAGATTCTTCACACTCTTATCTTGTATCGAATTAATTACTAGATTATGAGAGTCATATTTGTCCTTTGTGTTGATCTGTAAAGACTCTCTAATCCTTAGAAATGCGGAATAATAGATTCTACTAATAATCGTTCTCCTAAATGCATGTTCAGTTTCTTTCTTCCAATCATAGTTATTCTCCCTATAAGCATGTTCACAAAATTCATAAAATTCAAATGGATCGAAATCTATTTTTGTTCCCTCCAAACTCCAATTGAGAAATAATCAAAATTTTCGTTAGGAAATTTTTCTATAAATTTATTGACAATTCCCTCCTCCAATTCAATTGGTTCAACATTGTCTGAAACAATTATCTTGAAGTGTATCTCCTCTTGCTCCCCCTCATATGAATTCCAGATTTCAAGACCATAGTCTATTGCATTATGTGTTTCAGCAAGACCCTTGAGCGCAGGAATATATTGTTCGAGCTTACGTATCCACTCTGGATCATTGTGCAGGAAATGGATAACTTCCTTTGAGATCTTGTCTTCAGATAGATATTCCGAAAGAATCCTACGAATACTTTGGTACTGGCTCTCTAGATCTTCAGACCAATATTCATCATGAACACTGACATACTCATCACTTTGAATGATTATTTCATAGTTGTCTAAGTGGTCAATTTTCCAATTTCTATATACCTTGTTTATGTAAGGTTTGACATTATGTTTTGAAGATATTGAGTCCCTTACAACTCGAAAACTATTCATCGATTTATTCTGAGGAGTATTGATATCGTCCCAATATTGAGAGAAATCTATCTTGTAGTTTTTGATATGTTTCTTCCGATGAAACAAATTACTCATTTTCCTGACCCTCCACAACATCTTGTAATGTATTAATTAGATGGATAATTTCATCGTAATGTAATTCGAAGTTATGGATTGACATTTCTACACCATCAAACCCAACAATTTGAATCTGAAAAACTCTTAGATCTGAATTTTTCGTACCTAACTCTCTATACCTAACCTCTTCTATTTTTGGGAGAAGTCTATTTGATTCATATTCTATTACACTGTAGACAGAGTGGCTTCTGAATTGCTTGATGAAGTCTTCGGGTAAATTTATTTCATCTTCCTCACCTTGTAAATGGTTATCATGAAAATGTTTCCACATAACCAAACCTGAAAGAACATCAAGAAGATCGGTTATCTTGCTATAACCGAATTCCTCCATCTTGCGTTCTAATATATTACTTTTATTTTTTCTGAAACCAATTGATATAGATTGAGAGGTTGTATTAATTGTCATAATATTAGTCGAAATAACTTGCTTAAGTAAGTCAAAAAGTGAAATCCAATGGTCCTTACTTGGTAGTTGAGTGTGTAGCTCAGATAGTCTTTCTGCTGTAGTCTTCTTCTTTGATACTGAATTGATTTCACTCATGAGTATAGTTCTATTTAATGTACCAGAATAAAAAATCTATGTAAATCCCATAGCGATGTGAGAATCTCTTATATTAAACTCCGAGTTCCATTCATCACTCTTTCAAAATCTTATGTAATTTCTTCTTAAATTTTGTATAATACCAGAATACTAGGAAATCCTGATATTCCTTTTCCCAATTCTTATTATCCTGATCTCGGACACACTCTTGTGAAAATTTCTGACATTGGGGAATCGGAGTGGGTCGCCATTATACAGAGGTATGTGACACCACCCGAGGAGTTGAGCCTTGACGACGACGCTGTGGACTTCAGGCTTGAGCGACGGTACACGGTCGTCAACGTCGATACATGGGTTGAGTCCACGGACAGACCTCTCACCATGGACTTGGTCAGCTGTGGCTACAAGGCGGTGTCCAACGCTGTGAGTGATGTAATCGCAAAGGGGGCCGAACCCCGTCACATACTCGTCTCCATCAATCTACCTGGATTCACTGAGGTCACAGACGCGGAGATGATTGTCCGGGGAATGAGCGAGGCCTGCTCTGACATGGGGCTGACCTACAGGGGTGGTGACGTCAACCAGCAGAGTGCGGATATTTCCATCACGATCACCTGCCTGGGTGAGACCGACGTCCGTCCGATCCCCAGACACGGTGAGCTCCAAGAGGGTGACGAGGTGTGGTGGTTAGGTGCGCCGCTGGGATCTACGGGTGCCATCCTGCACCTCCTCCTCGAGAATATGGATTACAGTAAATACGAGATCAAAGCGATGCGGTATTTCCTCAGACCTGCTCTCTCCTACGACTTCGTAGCTATAGCAGAAGAACACAGGGAGCAGATCATCAGCTCAATGGACTGCTCAGATGGTCTCGCGAGATCACTTCACTCCCTCGTGAGGGACTCACCACTGGGAATCAAACTCAACCCGGCTATTCTGGATGTCGAGCCGTGGATAGAGGAGATAGCT
>JALWRB010000268.1 GCA_027077875.1 Candidatus Heimdallarchaeota archaeon | reverse complement strand
TGTTCAAAATCACCAAGGCTTCGGACATCGACGGATTCTTCAGGCTTCCCATGGGACCCAACCAGCTAAATGTCTTCAGTGCTCATCCCACGGGGACAGCGAGGATGGGGACGGATCAAAGGACCTCGGTAGTCGGTTCCAATCTTGAGCTCCACAGCCATCCGGGAATATATGTGATGGACGGTAGCATCCTTCCCACAGCACCGGGTGTCAACCCCATGGAGACGATACTCGCTGTGGTCTCGAGGGGACTGGAACTGGCAGATTTCTAGTTCCGCTACCGACTCTCGAACGTCCTGTATTGCATATTGAGAAAAACAGAGGTGGACTGTGTGATTGGGTTTCCTCTCTGATTGGATGAAAGAGTTGATCACCACTACAATGTTTGAACACTAGATACCTACTTAACTGTAAAATTAGACAGCATTATAGTACCAATTCAAGTATTCTTCAACGCTAGTTTTTATTCTCGATATTTCCTGATGGGAATAGCGTATGGTAATTTTGGCAAACCATGAGTCCGCACCAGACTATACAGCACTCTCAGCCATCATAATATTTGCGCTCATGGTCTTCACACTGGCGGTCATAGCACTCTACGACATTGTGCTAGCTTTGCTTGGCCTCAGCATACACTGGATACTCGTAGCACAACTGTTCAGATTAAAGTCAGCTTCCAATAAGGACACTGTCGATATCACGCTCAAGAAGACAGAAATTCAGTATATTTTGGTAGCTATACTCCTTCTCATCAGCCTGAATCCGTACAGTGTCACCTTCAGCATCTTGGAGTGGTCTGTTCGAATCGAGCAGCTCTCCTTGTTACAAAAAGCTGAGGACCTCATGTACGCCATGGGAATCGAACTCATGGTAGTGGGAGCTATCGTACTGGCATATATCCACAGAAAGGAACTCAGCTTAACCATCAAAGAGGATAGTGTATACTACCAGACGAATAACCCTCTTTTCTCCCATTCAGTTTCCATCAGCACGGGTGGTATCCAGACAGTGGAATTCTGGACGAAATATTCCAGCCCTACAGCTTCCAATCTTATGTGGATTGTTCTGCACTCAGACATAGGATCGCACTTCGTCCCAATTACCTTTAGCAATTCCCGGAGAGCATTGGGAAAATTTGAGACACGACTCACGGTACTACAGAGTGCGATAGAGACACCAGAGCTCTTCATAGGGTACAATCATGGGCAATGGTACATGGATTTCTTTCGAAAATTTCAAGCAGACCAAGATTTAAACCAGTCTGAAACAGACTTTAAAATCGAAGATGTAGCCGTCTTCAAAATCACAAAAAATCCAAAGATAATTACCATATCTATTCTCTTGACGGCAATCGGGTTTGCGGGGATTTTTGCTCTTGGATTTGTCCCTCGTAATCTCATCAATCTCACGAAAGATCCAACCTATTACGGCAACCATGACGTTGCATTCATCATGTTCCAAGTCATAGTACTCCTCTTTGGATGCTCATGGATGCTCTATTTCGGGGTGACACACCTATTTGGTATGCCAGCGTTGGAGGTGGATGAAGAGGAGATTAGGTGTGTCTATCAACTGGGGCGTTTATCGTATACTGATCTTGTTCTGCCCCTGAGCACGGTGAGGAGTATCAGAAGAGAGAAGGATATCGTGATACGTACCTCATTGTACCAGATAACACTGTAATCAAAGATAACTCTGGTCAATGGGATTTGCTCATCGTTAGTAGTCATTGAGACAATACTCGCGGTGGTCTGGAGGGGTTTGGAACTAGGGGATTTCTAATCTTTTTCGACCAACAATCCAACACTTAATATTTTGCACGAGAATTCCTGAAACATGGAAGCAAAAGCTGGAAGAAAGCTGAATTTCGGTCCTGCATTCATCGCGCTTGCGGCGTTTCTCTGGACAACAGACGCCTTCGTGAGATCTGATCTCTCACAGGCATACACGCCCAACCAACTCGTGACCTTAGAGCACACCATCATCATTATCATCATGCTCCCAATATTGGTGAAGTCCATGCCAAGACTATCGACATTCACGGGAGCAGAGTGGGGAGCACTCCTGTTCATAGGGATAGGAGGGAGTGCTATCGCTACCATCGCACTGACCAAGGCCTTCTTCTTGGGCAATCCATTTCAGTATGTAGCCGTCATCGTCCTGCTGCAACAGACCCAACCGATAATCGCTATTGGGTTCGCCCACGTCCTCCTCAAAGAGAAGCTCCCCCAGTTCTACTACCCTCTCTCTGCTCTGGCCGTAATCGGGGTCTACCTCATCGTCTTCCCCATCCTCACCGGTTACACCAACACCATCGAGGGTCTATCAGTCATTAGCACGAATTTCAGCGATCCAGTAGGAGTTCAGGCAAGTCTCTTGGGACTACTCGCCGCTTTCCTCTGGGGGAGCTCGACCGTGTTCGGGAGGTACATTCTAGAGCATTCACCGACCGAGGTGAAGTACAGGGAGATGACCAGCTACAGATTCATAGTGGCCTTTCTCTTCCTGACCCTTCTCCTGTTCATCCCCTCACCCTTAGGTGGAGAGGGACTGCCAACAACCCTCATCCCAAGTGCAACCGTCATCCTGCAGCTACTCTACCTTGCTGTGGTTGTGGGTCTACTCTCACTGCTTCTGTACTACTACGGTCTCAAGAGTACCCACGCAAGTGTCGCCACACTTTTTGAGCTGGCCTATCCCCTGTCCCTGTTTGTGATCCTACCCCTATTGAGACAGCAGCTACCTTCCACAATACAGATGGTCGGAGCAGCCATCCTTATCGTGTCCACAACAACTCTGTCCTACCTGTACTCATCGGAGTCCGGGATTCCGTCGTCGCATATGGACGAGGTTCTGCCCGTTAGTGAATAGAGGGTATAGTGAAGGACATGAAAAACATCCAGAATCGGTTGAACTATCCTTAGTAGCATAGAATACCGTACCTTACTTGATTGTCATTTGCAGAGGTGATCGTGCTGAATACTTTAAATACAGGAGATTCTGTATTGACTTAAGAGAAGCACTCCTTCTTTGAGATTTTTTAGGATGTCGTCGGACTCAGGAGAGTTGATGTTTGCAGAAGGGAATATTAGAAATTATTACGGAAAATACAGCAGGGGTGAAGATCCAGCATGTCACTTCGTTTCAGAAGCCGGTACTGGATCTCTCGATCACCCTCACGAATAAGGCAATAGAGCAGCTTGAGGAGAGGAAGGCGACTATCAGGTCATTTTCTGGTACACCGGGGATCATCGTGCAGATGGACAGGGACCTTCTGGAAATTCCCGACCACGTCGAGACGAGCTCGGACATCGAGGAGTTTGTAGAGTCCCTCCTGAATGACAAGTCACTGACTATCAAATTTGAAGCGGAGTTGGAGAAGAACAAAGGGGCTATTGGTGGTATATTCAGGTGGTACCCCTCGAAGAACAATCTCCTTCTCGTCGCGGTTTACGGTGTCGACGCTAACAGGTTGAAGTACCGAAGAACGCAACCAATCCCCTTTCCCATCAAGACAAAGGCGGCAGACAACGACGACAGGATCAACAGAATCAACCTAGGAAAGCTCCTCTTCGCGGTCGTGGATGACCTGCGGGAGAGCCAGAAGGAGAAGATGGACACGGATTACAAGCGGTTCCTCGACAGGTCGTTCAGACCGTTCTCCGAGTTCCTCTACAACGAGAGGCTGTCGATCCGAGATCCGAGGTACAGGCCACAGTGTAGGTTCGTGAAGAGACCGACCTCGGACGACGACTACCGTGGATTCTTGGAGGTACAAGAGCCACCGAGGCAGCTCACAGAGGGAGGTAACCAGATCTCAGCCAAGGACGACAATGGAAACACTTACCTATCCGTGAGAGTAGCAGACTACGACGATTCGGAACAGTTGATCATCATTGAGGAGGGGAACAGGCTCCGGGACTGGCCGGAAGAGGGCATCATATTCCTCGAGGGAGACCAAGCCAGTAACCGGAGGAAAACTCAGGCAGTCAATCTCCTCAGGACGAGGAGTGATCCCGTATACGCCCGACTTGCGGATTCAGTCATCAGACCATGGGGTCTTCCACTGGTCGACAGGGAGTCCCGTTCCTACTTCCATCCGAACATTTCACATGACAACCCTATATCCGTCGCACAGGCTAACGCAGTCGACCTCGCGCTCTCCTGTAACGATATCTCCCTCATTCACGGTCCTCCTGGGACGGGGAAGACCACCGTGATCGTGGAGATCATCAGGCACGTCGTCGCCGAGGGAGGAAGGGTGCTGATGGTAGCGCCGACGCACGTGGCGGTGGACAACGTCCTCGAGCGGGTGGCGGATGAGCACGGGGTGTCCGCAGTGAGGGTCGGGGGCAGGCAGTACATGGGAGAACACCTCAAGAAGTACCGCCTTCGTGACAGAGTCACAGCTCTGAAAGAGGCACTACCGTCATTCACGAAAGCTAAGGGGAAGGACAAGGAGATCAAGACTCTTCAGAAACAGTTCATCAAGCGCATGGAGAAGGAGAACAAGAGGTTCTTCGAGAACCTCGTGCTGGAGCAGTCCAATCTCGTGTGTGGAACCACAATTGGTATCGCACGGTACTACGAGAACAGCAAGAAGGACCAGATCAACTTCGACATGCTCATCATCGACGAGGCCTCCAAGGCAACGGTGATGGAGTTCCTTGTCCCTGCGGTGAGGGCCAAGAAGTGGGTGCTCGTCGGAGATCACCGGCAACTCCCGCCTTACGTCAACGACCAGGAGCTGCGGATATACATCCAGAGATTCTTCGAGGACAAGGGAGAAGACAAGAAGAAGGTCGGGCGGAAGGACTTCCACGAGCAGACGGATGAGC
>JALWRB010000267.1 GCA_027077875.1 Candidatus Heimdallarchaeota archaeon | reverse complement strand
ATAGCCCCCCAGTTCTCCATTGCACCAGCAGCGAAGTCGGGAGTTGCCATTTGATCGAGTTTGGGTAGGGGATACGGAAAGTCGAAATACTCCTCACAGAACTCGATGACATCCACACCCCAGTCAAGTGCAAGTTTACCATAAGCATGTGCTTTCCCGGGAGCAGTGAGTACTCTGTACTCCTTGCCCTTGCTCTTCTTGGCGATGTAGTCGAAATTTCCAACCCCGAAGAACACGAGGTACGAGGACATCTTGGGAGTTCTTTCGAACCTGACAAGTTTCTTGTTCCCTTCCGTCCTGTACTCTGCTATTGGCATATTGGAAATGGCTAACTGGTCGGGATTGATTAGGAATTCTATGTCGTATGTCGCCTTGACCCCGGGAATGTCCACGCATGGAAAAGCTCTACGAGCATCGTTGGCTTGGAACTGGGTGACAGCGACGTACTCCTCCTTGCCGTCGACGAAGAACTTGCTCCGGTAGAAGCCAGCGAGCTTATCGTTGTGCTCACCGGTATAGTCGAAGTGGAGACTGAACTTTGATGCGGGCTTGGGGAAGTGGAGGTGCAACTCCTGCTTTTCTGGATCTTCAGAGTACTTGACATCAAGTAGCTCTTCACCGATCTGTACCTTGACATCGTGGTAAGTAATCTCCAGAGTGTGGAGAGTCACCTCCGACACGGGAGTTTCAGACTCCATGTCGATAACCGATCTGCCCTTGAATTTGAAGGTCTCAAGGTTTGGTTCGAGATGGAGAGAATAGTGAGTTGGATGAACCATGAGGTCTGTGATTTCTCCCTCTTTTAATTGTCATTGGAAAGGATTAATTCAGCCCGTCTATTCCAATTGAATTTCTGAACGTTTGTACATTATGCGAACTTCTCGTAGAAATCCAATGAGTCGGGATTCCTGAGAGCGCCCCTGTTGGTAACAGGTCGGCCGTTAATGATGTTGGTGACCGCTGATTCTACCTTCTTTCCACTGAAGGTATAAGGTATATCGGGAGTCTGAATAATCTCAGCGGGGACATGGCGCGGGGATGCCTGAGTCCTTAGGTTCTTCCTAATCGTTTCTTTTAGATCCTCTGTGAGCTCCTTACCCTCGGCCATCTGCACGAAGAGGAGAACCTTCTGCTCTCCGTCCTCCATCTTCCCGATTGCGAGACTGTCAACGATATCTGGAAGCTCCTCGACGATATTGTAGATCTCAGCAGTACCGATACGCACACCAGAGGGTTTGAGCACTGCGTCCGACCGTCCGTAGAATGTAATGCCACCAGTGTCCTTGTGGATGAGGACGTAGTCCCCATGCCTCCAGACCTTCTTGTCTGGGAAGAACTCGAAGTATGCCTTGCTGTACTTCTCGTTATTCTGATCATTCCAGAAGTAGATTGGCATTGAGGGTGATGGTTTCTCACACACAAGTTCTCCCTGCTCGTCGTACAGTGGGTTCATCGCAGGGTCTAGGGACTTGACGTCCATCCCAAGAGCGAGTGCCTGTAGCTCACCTGTGTAGACAGGAAGAATGGGAGCTCCAGCTGCGAAACATCCGTTTATGTCCGTTCCACCAGATATAGAGTTGAAATGGAGATCTTCCTTGATCTCGGAGTAGACGTAGTCGAATCCCTCATCTGAAAGTGGTGAGCCCGTCTGTGAAATCTCCCTAAGGGAGGAGAGGTCGAACTGTTTCCCGGGTCTAGCACCGAGCTTCTTCAGCGTGTGAATATAGCTGGCACTGCAACCGAAGATGGTGATCCTCTCGTCCTGTATGAATTTGAAGATTATCTCCCACGAAGGATACAGTGGATTACCATCGTAGAGACCGATGGTCGCACCTACCGCGAGGCTACTCATCAACCAGTTCCACATCATCCAGCTGGGAGAGGTGAGGTACATGATGGTGTCATCTTCCTTGAGATCAGTGTGGAGAACAAGCTCCTTCAGGTGGTTGATCAGAACACCTCCAGCGCCCTGCACCATGCACTTAGGCTTCCCTGTTGTCCCAGACGAGAACATGATGTACAGTGGGTGGGAGAAAGGAAGCTGTTCGAAGACAATCTCACCCGTTTCTTTGGCGAACTCATCCCACTTGACCGCTCCTTCAGGAATCTCACCGTCCTCGACATAGGACAGCACGACCATCTTCTTAAGATCAGGAATGCCAGTCCTCACCCGGTCTGCTTTGCCCATTAGGTCAAATTTTCTACCCTTGTACATGTACGCATCAGCGGTGAAGAGCACAACGGGTTCTACCTGCCCCAACCTATCCAGAGCAGCATCGGCCCCAAGCTCGGCTCCACATGATGCCCAAGTTGCTCCTACCGAAGCGGCAGCCAGCATTGCAATCACAGTCTCTATGGTGTTGGGCATGTATCCAACCACACGATCCCCTGGTTTTACACCTAGCTCTTTCAGTGCCAAATGGATCCGAGAGACCTCACTATAGAGTTGCTGATAGCTCATCCTCCTTACTTCGGAGTCCTCTCTTTTGAAGACGAATGCGGTGTGCTCATCCCTCCGACGAAGGAGGTTCTCCGCGAAGTTGAGCTTTGCACCTGGGAACCACTGGGTATTTGGAGGAAAGTCTTCAAGATTTCTCACTACCTCATCGTATGGTCTTGATGCGATGATACCCGTGAAATCCCAGACAGATGCCCAGAAGTCATTGGTGTTCTCCACTGACCATTTCCACAACCTGTGGTAGTCATTAATCTCAGTGTTGTATTTCTCGTTGACGTACTCAATGAACCTCGTGATATTGGCCTCCTTGACCCTCTGCTCACTCGGTTTCCACAGCAATTTTCCCATAATCTCGTCATTCTCTACTCAAAGCGTCAGTACTTATGAATTTCTTAGTTCCTACGGACAAATTAGTGCAGATATCTTACTGAAACGATCAAGGAGAATCATCACTGTTGTAGAGTTTACCCTTGTTATTTGACAGGGGGAAGTGTCTAGATCTCAAGAAAAACCTACAGACCAAGAAATTGAAATCGATAATTATTAGTAATTTATAGAATCTACAATTTGTCCAACCCCCGAATATATACGTCGGGGACCTAAGTACCGAGAGACATAAGATTTATTTCAGAGCATAATATTATGTGGCTATGAGGTACAGTCTTCTCCTGCTTATCCTTATGAGCTTAATTTCCATAACCGCTACCCAGACCACCGATGATCTATCGGTAGAAGTATCAGACCAGCCCTTGGTTGATAGCAAGGTCACCATAGATGAGGTAAACTACAACAAATCTGGATGGATGGTCATCCACAATGACATCGATGGGGGACCAGGGGAGATCATCGGGGTCTCTCCGCTCTTTGCTGGGAGAAATCTTGATATTGTGGTCTTTGTCGATCGGACGAAGGTGACAGACACACTCTATGCGATGCTCCACGAGGACAGGGGAGAGCTTGGGAGGTACGAGATAAATCAAGATTTTCCTGTATATGTAGATGGGGATTCGGTCTCCCCAGATTTCAGGATTACTGAGATACTCCAGTCCACACTTGAAGTATCAGTTGACCAAGATGCGGACACCTTCGTCGTCAATGTCTCGGAAGTGATCAGCGCAGGTCCGGGAATTGTCGTTGTGAGAGACGAAGATGACAATGAGATAGAAAGGATGTTCATCCCACATGGAAGGTCAGGGCCTTTGATCATAGAATCAGCAAGGGAACCAACTGTTGTTAAACTGTACTCTGATCAGGAGAGCCGAGGAACCCTAGATGATAATGATTTTGAAGTCATAACAATAGGTCTATCATCGGGAAGTGAACAATGGGTCTCATTGGACTTGTTCCCATCGACTGTGGGAGTTTTATTCTTGTCCTTGTCCCGAAAGAAAGGGAAGAAGCAGGATATTAATACAAATAATTAGGATGGTCAGGACTCACAGATCTAACGATTCTTCTTACGATAGTACTGATAGAGAGGGACAAGGACTACAATACCGAGTAGGGTTATTAGGGTTGAGAAGCCGGGAGTGGTTTCCGTCTCCGTAGAGAAGACTGTGGAGATCTCGGTTGATGTATCACCAGTCACTGTAGTAATCGCACCTGTCTCGGTAGTAGTGACTGTCACGGTCTCAGTTGGAGAGGTCCTCGTAATATTCATGTTGTAGAAGTTAATATGGAAGAATGGTTGGTCCATTCCGTTCGGTAGGGTGAACTTTGTCGGGACATCATCATCAAATGGGCCTGATGGCCCCACCTTGGTGTTTGGCATGATGAAGTGGATCTCAAGACCTTCAGGATCTTGGACACTGAAACCAAGTTTGAAATCAGGTGTTCTCATCCTCTCGGAGACCATGACGTGGATCACTCTCTTCGAGTCGGTCAGCGTTCCGTTAATGTAGAGATCCCCGAATCCCCAAAGAGTGACATAAGATATGCCACCAGGCATCAGGGGAGTCCCGATCTCTGTAGCACCGTGCATGTATGTATTGAGCCCTACACCTCCGAAGAAGGGGTGGTCTGGCCCGACTGGTATCAAGCTCTCCATCACGACATAGTAATCTGTACGTCCAGTTGGATCAGTGAAGTTAGCAGACACTGAGCCCATATCCATGGACGATGGGCTATCGAACTTTGTCTTATCCGTCACGTTGATACTTACTGATCCAGTTATCGGCATGGTTTTATTCGAGAATGGGGTCATGTCCGAAGTCGTGGTATAAGCGGAATTATCATCGGTCGTATTCCTCATAGAGGTGGGTAGCCAGTTGGTCTTCAGTGGATCACTGGGAGTTCCAAATATAGCGGGATCCAAGGATCTGGGACCTGGAAGCATCCAAATTGACTCGTTGTTCTTCGCCGTAGCTACTGCATTGACGGTAATATTAACCTC
>JALWRB010000266.1 GCA_027077875.1 Candidatus Heimdallarchaeota archaeon | reverse complement strand
GAAGAGAAGAAGATCGGTGCTATGATCGCTGAGCTCATTCACAAGCACCTCGACGTACCCACCCGAGCTGTTACACTCGGACATATCCAGAGGGGAGGTCCCCCCACGGCCTACGACAGGTTCCTCTGCACAAGGTTGGGGACTATGGCTCTGGAACTAGTTGACCAGGGGGAGTACGGGAAGATGCCTGCACTCCGTGGGACGTCCGTCAAAGCAGTAGATCTTTCCGAAGCAGTCTCTAAGCTCAAAGTCGTGGACGAAGAGCATTGGGATCTGGCGAAGAAGCTCATGGGACTTGATTGATATTTAGGTATCACTGAATCTCTGCTTGATCAAAAGGTATGGCATGATCGCCTTCATGATCTTGTTCTCCGCCTTGCGAAGGGTCTTCTCCACAGCGTACCGTGTGACGCCGAGCTCCTCTGCCACATCCGCAACCTTCACCTTCCTGGGTATCTCATAGTAACCCTTCTCAAAGAGTCTAATGATAATACTGAGCTGTCGGTCGGTCATCCCGTGGATGAGGTCTGGGAAGGAGATCATCTGCTTCCTGAACATCCCATCTATACCTAGGTCAGTTGTGGAGAGAATCTGGAACTCCGTATTGGCTGAGAACTCCTCGAGTATCCCCGACACAATCTTGGAATCTATGCATCTTATCTTGTGGTACTCCCAGCCTTCATGGTACCTGATCGGGTACTCCAGCAGACCTCCCCTCTCCTGTATCATGCTGGTGATTGACCTCTCGTAAAGGTCGACACAGAGGCACTTCATGACGATGTAGATAGACTCTGATCTAATGATGCGCCAGTCGTCGACGTTTGAGAACAGACGCTTTGCCTCCTCGAGGTGAAGGTTCTCCTTCCTGTCAGGGATCATCAGGATATCGTAATCCCTGTTGCAGTAGCTGAAGATGTTAGTGGAGAAGTAGGACGAATACTCTAGAAACGGGCATGGGTGTCTGGCCTTTACCTTGAGCTCAATCGCCACTTGTACCACCAACCAGTTCGCTGCCATCTACGACACCTTCCCCATCATCCACGATGACCGCGAAGACCAGGGCCACGAGCACAAGGAAGATCCCTGCCTGTACCCATGCTGTGTACAGCACACCAAGGTAGAATATGTCAATATAGAACGGGACGAATACCTGTCCGAGAAGAAGCACCGATGCAAGGTTGGCTGAGATGTATCTCATGGCGTAGAAATATCCGATAAATGGGACTATGGTGGCGATAAAGACGATGTAGAATATCCACTTCCACCCCTCGTAACTGGGTATGGGTACTCCTCCTGAGATGATTGACATCAGCATCGACATGACGGAGATTATCAGCATGACCACGTAGAACAGGGCCAAGGTATCGGTCTCGGGTCTTACCTGCGTGGATAGCTTGGACGTGAACACCACATAGACCCCATATGAAAAGGCGGATATCAAGAGGAGGAGGATAGCCAGTAATGAACCACCCCCAAAGGTCGATAGGTCACCTTCCGTGGTAATCAACAGCATCCCCGCAATGGCCAGAAGCACCGATACCATGTGCTTGGGATTAATACTGTCGTCCAAGATTGAGGCTGAGAGGAAGGGGACGATAATTAGGAACAGCAGGGAGATCAGCGAAGCCAACCCTGCGGAGATCTTATAAGATATCGCTACAAATTGGAACGCCAGTCCGCTGAACTCCGAGAGACCAATGATCCATGTGATCCTCATCCTCAGGAGCTTCTTTATCTCCTGATACCTTGTGGGGAGGAGGACGAACGAGATCACAACAGTTGTGAGAAGAAACCTGTAGAACAAGTATGGTGCAGGTTCTAGGTATTCCAGGCCAAATTCGATGAAGCTGGTACTGAATCCCCAGCCGACAACCGCCGCGAGCATTGCTAGATACGCCATTGGTCTGTTTCCCATAATCCCAAAGAGTCTTTTGAGTACTTGACTCTTTGCGTTGCGTTAGCAACCCTGTGGTGTAAACGCTGACCTAGTAGGGAGATATACGTATAGCTCTCACTTGTTCGAGCAGAGTCTCGTGCTTAATCATCACCATGATTATGAATCTCCTCTTGCCCTATTGTTGTATAATAAATATAGTAATGGTGGCACAATTTTATTGGGACCGCACAAGATTTATTACGGGATTCTCAGGAGGTTGAAGCAATGCAAAGTATAGACACGAAGTTCAATATACGAGATGCCACCGTGGACGACATCAAGGCAATAAAGGCCATAGACGACGAACTCGGAGGTCTACACCCCAACCTCGAGGAGAAGGTCAAGGACATGGTCGCGGATGAGCACTCAACTTTCCTTGTCGCAGAGTTCGACGGCAAGATCGTCGGTTATGCCGGAGGAGTTGTCAGGGACACGGAGTTCGGGGAGAGTGATCCCGTGGCTTACGTCACCCATGTCGGACTCAACTCGGAGTTCAAGAGCAAGGGCATGGGCAAGATGCTCGGCGACAGGCTGGTCACCGCGCTCGAAAAGCATGCACCGACCATCCGCACTATCCTCAGTTTTGACCGGGGAGATCTTCAGAGCTTCTTCAACGCTATCGGGTTCAAGAAGACCGATCTTATGGTCTTCGAGTATGATGAGTGACCATTCAATCAAAATTGAACGCTAAGCTGAGGTATTTTAAGTCCCGTTCCAGCTTTGAGCTGTGAATATTCTGTCACACCGCAGGAACGACTACTTCGTCCTTCTCCTCCTCCATCTTCTTAACCATATATTGATGTTCACGCTTCCTACGCTCATCCTCTTCTTCAGGGAAGAGTTCTCGCTGTCCTACACGGACACGGGTATACTCTGGACCCTGCTCATCGTCACGACGACCGTCCTATCTGTCGGCGTCGGGTTCTTCAGCGACAGGTACCGGGACAAGCGGTACGTCCTGATGTTCGCGGGACTCCTCCTCATGATCCTTGGCTGGTTCCTCATGCCATTGTCCTCCCAGGTCTGGCAGGTGTACCAGAACTTCATCATCATCGGTGTCGGTGCCTCCACCTTCCATCCCCCGTCTCTAGCGATCATCACCGAGATGTACGAGAACGACAAGGGGAAGTCACTGTCTGCCAACATGGCAATAGGGATGGGCGGTACCGCCGTCTCACCGCTGATCTTCGCCGGGATCGGTCTGATCGTGGGAGACTGGCGGAACGTTGCCTACATGATCTCCTTTGGAGGTCTGTTCTTCCTCCTCGTGCTCCTCGCTCTCTCGCTGAAGAGCGGGATGTTCTACCGGACGAACTGGACACAGACAGTACACACCAACGGGGAGATCAGGGTGAGCAGCAACGGGGCCAAACTTGCACATAGCTACGATGTTTCCTTCATCTTTGCGCCCCTTGTCCTCGTGCCCCTACTCTTCATATCAGTCCGTTCCAGCTTCTTCAGGACGGCATCCGTATTCACCTCGCTCCTCTACGAGGACTACCTGAGCCTCTCCAAGAACGAAGCGACGGTGGCCACTGCTTTCGTCCTCGGATTCGCCTCACTGTTCACCCTCGTGGGTGGCACACTTTCCGATCGGACAAACCCCAAGAACGCGATTCTGATCTCCAGCTCGGGCTCTCTGGTCTTCGCCACCGCACTTGTCTACATCACAGACTACAGCAACCTCACCTCCTTCAGCAGTTTCTACTTCCTACTCCTCGCCTTCTACTACATTGGCTCTCCTGCATCCAGTGCACTACTGGCGGACAGGGTGAACAAGGAGCAGAGGGGGAAGATGTTCGGAGCTCTGTTCTCACTTGGGCAGGTGCTCTCGCTGGTCTCACCCCTCGCATTTGGCTTCATCAAGGACAACCTCGGACTCAGTGCGGCTTTCTTCTTCATCATGATGCTCGCTATCTTGGCCTTCCTCATCGGTCTGTACATCTACGTCAAGAAAGATCCTGTATCCAGTACAGAGGTTCCCACACTGGAATTTCAAGATTAGGTTGCACTAACTGCTCCATTCTAGGCTAATGCTTCTTGACTTGGTGGCATATGACGACCATTGGCACAGGATCTAGCGAATCGAAATGATGCTCCCTTTATGCGTAATAGATTCATACTACAGAACTATGGATAATTCAATCTAAACACACTCAGAGCCTCTTCCTGATCTCTAAGAGCTCGAATCCGATATCTGCGGACTCCTTTGCAAGGGGGTTCTTCTTCTGATAGTCCTCGAAGAACTCTCGCATGTCCTCCTCGTGCTCCAGCGACGCGGAGATCAGGTTGACGAGTACAGATTGGTACATGAACGGGAAGAGCTTCTCGAAGTTGTCGAGGTTGGCGATGTACCAGTGCCACATCCCGCTCTTCGCCGCGGAGTTCTTGCACAGCGTGTTGATCACGCTCCCCCTGTTCCTGCTAGGGAACTTCTCGAAGACCACCTCCCTGACCTTGTCCACCGCATCTTTCTGAGTGAAGGAGGCCATCGCCCTGAGGATCAGAACTGCCAGTTGCTCATTTTCTGCATTGGAGAACTCATCGAGGAAGTAGCCGAAGTCATTGGTCTGCATGGCCGCTACTCTCAGGACCTCACCGAGAATGTCCGCATCTACCTTCTCACCGTTCTTGTATCTCCCGAACTGCTGCATAGAGAACTCTATGGTCTTCTCTATCCCGAAGAGGGCGCCCGTGTAGATCATCGGACCCCTTACCGTCGCTATGTCCTCGCTCTCACCGTCCTTCGGCTCCATGCCAATGTTCCTCACGACATATCCGAGGAACGCGGAGGCACCTTCGACCAACCTCTTCTTCCTGTCACCTTTGAGGTAGGTCTCGAGATTCTGCAGACTGTCGAAGATGTCGGAGAGCACCAACCTGCTGTCCTCCATGCGGTACGCATCGATCACATCGAGGTAGAACTC
>JALWRB010000265.1 GCA_027077875.1 Candidatus Heimdallarchaeota archaeon | reverse complement strand
ATTGACAAATTGGTGACCTGGTGACACGACTTCTTAGCAAATTAGATTCCTATGTACACTATCCGTCTCTGTATAAGACATGATAGGACTGATTCAATAGTAATCCACATTCTGAGCAGAAATCGTCTTCTGTTGATACAGGAAAATTACAATTAGGGCATAAGAAGTTGATTCCTTGATCAAGAATTCTCCCTGAACCAGATGAAAAAGTACTTACCTCAATCTTAGTATCATCCAATTTTTCTTTCCATTTGTTCATCACAGGATCTATCAGTTCTGTATCATCCTCACCTTCAGTCTCAAGTAAGAGAAAGTCTATCTCGTAGGTCTCTCCCGAGTAGTTGCCTATTTGCATATTTAGCTTCCCCAACTTCCGGTCAGTGACAATTAACAGTATTGTTCTCGAGAGTAGAGCAGGAATTGAACCCATGCCAACAATTAGCAGGAGAAGAACAATGAACCCGTAGACACTCTGAAGCTGTGAAATTACGAGTACCTGTATTGGAGGTGACAGATATACGACGATAAACAGACTGACGGAGGTGACACTAAATGGGAGGATCAATTTTATTTGTTTTATTACACCATCTTTGATTCTCTTGTGATTACACAAAATACATAACTCTGTATCGGTCTTGGTATCCTTGACATTTCGAGCATTTCCAAGTCCTCGGTGGAAAATACAAACAGGTCTACGACAACTCCGACATATCAGTTCTGCACTTTTTCTATCCTCGAACATGCACTCTACTTCTGGATCACTTGAAGCGTTCTCTGTAGCGAACAAATGAGAAGTTAACACTTCATCTCTCTCCTTCACTAGAAAGATTTGATCGATATCTGGCTTTTTCTCCTCCTCACTTTGCTTCAGATTGTTTCTCTCATCCAGTAGTTTGAAGGTATTATTTGGGAGTAAAATGAGGATAATATTAAACAGAAGTAATAGAAAAATGATCACCAAGGCTCCTGAATATTCAAGGGAGAGAACGAACTGTATTGTTGGGGAGAAAAAATCAAAGATCTGCGATGAGTAACTCAGTAAGACCAGAGATACAATTATTATTGCTATAACCCTTACAACCCAGAGAACTAAGGATTTCTTTATGTCATCATTGAGTTCACAAACCTTACATAAAGTCTGATACTGATTTGGACTCTGCGATAAAAGGACTGAATGGTTGCTACAGATTCCTCTTTCGCATCGACAACAGAATGCACTTGCGACAGTATCCTTACCGAAGACGCACATTACCATAATTGGATAGGATACATAATCACATAATAGGGTTTTGTTTTTCACCACTAATTTTTTCTCTCTACGGAATCCTACATTCCAACTTTCGTCTCCGTTGGAAATGCCGAAGCAATTGAACAGAGAGTCTAGTTATAGGAGTTACTCCCATGACAGACCTCCATATCTTCCCAAGAGGAAAGAGTGAGACTAACTCAGTGATTGCTTCACCCTCTGACGTCCAGAGGTCTCCTCGGACGACGTGGAAACTTCGCCAGTACATCTCCTTACCCAGCACGTCAATCCCTATCTGCATCATTCTCTCGTCACTCATCCTAATCACCTCCACATCAGAAAGGAGCCGGGCAATTACCCTTGCAAACTTAGTACAAATTCCGCAATCGTCGTCAAATAGAAGAAGAGGTGTATCTCCCATGTACGTAGAAAATATGGATACATGAATAAATACCAATTGACAATAGCGTATGACCAGACTGAATCTCAGAAGGTTTTTAGTCCTACAGAAAATGGTTAGGTATGAAACTCGCACTCTATGCGGTGATACTTTTCGTGGCCGCAATTGGCACGGTCATCGGAGGGATAGTTATCACCCAGATTCAGATAAGCAGTTTAGGTAATCTGACCGCGACACAGATATTTGCCCTGATGAACACAGTACTCTGGTTCCTTGTAGCTCTTGCAACATGGTTCGGATCCAAGAACATCGAGGGTAAACCATTTAGCATTCTCTCATTGGATTTCTTCCTCACATGGATATCATGCAGTTTCGGAGTGATCATTGGTGTGATCATCTCCTTCCTTGTGAATGGTGGGTCGATATCTCTGACACTTGATACAATTATGGACTCATTCTTTCTCTATCTACCCTTCACACTTGCACCTACCGCAACTGCAACTCTTGGATTCAGGGAGAAGAATGCTTAGTATTCATGATCGACGCTGAAGAAAGTAGATCAGCCCAAAGAATACGGTAACAGTGACAATGAGGTAGCCCCACTTCAGCACTGGTCCTATGAATTGGGAGATACGGTTAGATAGAGAGTGTGAAGACTTCGGATTGTAGAAGGGATTTGACTCCATGGTTCCTCCATCTTTGATTTCGGACATACGATTGATCGATCTAGGGAATTATTAAACCCTCACAATCAGTGAAAAATTGAAGTGAAGATCGTTAGAGTTAAACTACAGATATACACATATCGCTTGTGAGACCATCAGTTATCGTCCACGGTGGAGCTTGGAACATCCCCGACCACATGAAGCACAGAAGCCGAGAGGGAGTAAACACAGCTGCAAAGCTCGCTTACGAGCATCTCTTGAACGGAGGTTCTGCTCTTGATGCTGTCGAGATAGCGGTTCGCTCGATGGAAGATGACCCTGTATTTGACGCAGGGAAAGGGAGTGTTCTCACTGCGGATCGTAAGGTAGAGATGGATGCCATCATTGTAGATGGGGAGACCCTGAACTTTGGAGCAGTTGCGGGCATCTCCTCGTTTGCTCATCCGGTAAGCATTGCCCGTGGAGTGCTGGAGAGATCCGAACATGTGTTCTTTATAGGGGAGGGAGCGGAAAGTTTGGCCACCGAGATGGGGATGGAGCGAATAGATCAGAAGAATTTGATCACAGAGGAGGCAGTCGATGAGTGGGAGAGGTTCACCAGCTATACTAAGGGTGTGCAGATGAACTTTTCAGGTCATGACACAGTTGGGGCCGTTGCGATTGATATTAATGGGAAGATTGCAGCAGCAACCTCGACTGGAGGAATAACGGGAAAGAAGAGTGGGAGAGTAGGAGATTCCCCTGTGATTGGATCTGGTGCGATAGCGGACTCTACTGTGGTAGGAGTATCAACAACTGGACATGGAGAGTCCATCCTCAAGGTCCAGTTAGCGAATATCGTGTACAATCAGGTCAAGCAGGGATCTACCGCCCAAGAAGCGTGTGAATTTGCACTGTCAGAAATGGAACGGAAGGTCGGAGGTCATGGTGGAGTGATAGCCATCGACTTCAATGGAAACATTGGGAAGGCCTTCTCCACCAGACGAATGGTGTGGGCTCATTTTTCCGCAGCAGGGAATAATACAGGGATAGACAGGTACTGATTGATCTTCGAATCGATGATTTCGAAGTACCCTTGTTGTTTGTGAGTGGTGAAGTGGTTTCCTTCATCCAACGGGATAGGATCGATTCTGTCTCCAGCGACCTCTAGCATCCGCTCGAATTCAGAGTAGTTCACCACATGATCCTGTTTGGCATGGATCAGAATGTATGGGATTTGTATGTTCAAAATCTGATTAGACGGATTGAGATCTGCTATATCCACCTCTCTTAGAGGATGATCTGGAGGTAAAGTGGAGATGAATATTCTCTTGACCATCCACAGGAACATGCGAGCTATGGAATTGGGGAATGGACTAGAATTTAGGTACCTCTTGATGATGAAACGGCTATCGGAATATATTCCCTCAATCACCATCAGATTCACACCCTTGATCACTCCTGTCCCGACACCAATCGTTGATCCAACTCCGCCTAGACTGTGACCCCAGAGAATCAGCTTGTCAAGGGTGTATTGTGAGACCATCCACTTACGGGCAGCCTCTATACTATCAGTCACGTTTACAAACGATATGACCTGGCAGTAGTCGGACTCACCGTGAGATAGTGCGTCCACTGCACAGATTGTGAAGCCTAGATCTAAGTAGTGTTCAATATGGTTCGCGAAGTATCCCATCGAGGACTCCCAGCCATGGATGAAGAGAATACCACCACCGTTTGGTTCATCTGGCTCCCATGAACGAACCTTGACGGATACTCCTCCCCTTCTCCTATTCTCGTAACCCTCTAGTGGTACAAGTACATCTTTTGCTACCCCACTTGGAATTCTTCCTCGGCGGGCAGGTGGGTACTGTGGGTGGTAGAATCTCCGTGTCAGAATGTAGACAGCGTAAAGAATCACAATAATGATTAATACGGGGAGGAAAAAGAAAGCCCACTGCATCGAGTTCTTATGGTGCTCTGAGCACTTAAATTCTAAGATTGTACCTACTGCACTCGATGGATAACAAATAAATACTTCATAGCTAAGATGTGGTTGTGAAACTTGAGAAGCAGAAATTGGATCGTCTGAAAAAAGCGATGGAGAGTATCATGGAAAAAGCCAAGGAGGACGGGAAGATAACAGAGGATGAACAGGCGATTATCGACGTTCTCGAAGAGACGATTTCCAATTTTGAACAGTATCTAGAGGTCGCTATGGAGGACGGAATTATAGACGAAGAGGAGAGGGAGAAACTTCACCATCTAGAAGAAGAGATAATGTCAGGAAGCTACTTTGAAGCGATGAAGGATGAGATCATCACCCAAGACGAGATCCTTCTGCTCAAGACACTCTACCACGTAGCATATCCAAATGCAGACACTGAATGGCTGGACTCGGATCTAATTAGAGAGTAAGTACTCTGTTTGAGAGGGAAGAACTAAGATGGAATCATAAGTTATTACACATCTTTCACTGAAAAACAGGATGTTCTCTCATCTCACTACAAATTATAAATTCAAGCCCTGCATCTTACATTCATTACTTACTATTGCTTCATGTTAGCGATCATTCTCTGACTTCAAACGGGATAAATCCTCAAGGGATCGATATAGAGAATCCTGTTGTAATGGCTCTGCTGATAGACCGGAAGAGAAATTGAATAATTTCGGTTATTGTCTCACTCCCGCCTGTCTTAGAAGACCAATTACCTTCTCCCTTATCTCGTAAAGTCCATAGTAAAAGTAGTTCTGGGCTGTTGGGTCAAGAAGATCCACTATCTCTAGGAACTTGTGATCCCTGAGCTCAACTACGTCATAGCTGATCTCGTCTAGCTGAAATTCCATGACCCAGCCATCCTGTCCATATATAACCAATCTATCGGTAGTGACAAGGTAAGCCTCTCCATTATGCACTCCTGATCCGAGAAGAGTATCGGACGAATATAGCCGAGTCAGTATCTCCTGGTACCGGTAGTCCACGTCAGTCATCGTCAAACCTTTTTAGGAGCAGTTACCTTCATAAATATCATTATTCCAATCAGAGAGAAGGCTCCAAGTTGGAAAAACGGGTTTGAGAAGAGATCGCCAATCAGCGATCCTGAATCAGTATTTGAGACGTCTACATCTGTAGAGATAGATGTCTCTCCCTTGACAATCTGATCAAAAACTGGTTCGAATTCTGAGATTGGCATATCACCAACCCACCTCTTAATCTCCCTACCGGATGTATCAAAGAGAATTGATGTCGGAGTTGCTGTCAAGCCGTACAGGTTTCCAAGATTGTAGTCGAGCCCTGTGGTCCAGCTGGAGGGATAATCTGCTTCCCACTGCCTAACAGTGTCCATGTTGTCTCTTGATTGGTATGCAATGGTGAGGAGGGTTATGTTCGCGTTGTACTTATTGTAAATTTCAACCATGGTGGAGTGAAAACTTTGACAAGCAGAACAACCAGTCCAAATAGCCTCGAGAAATAGATACTCTCCCTCGTAAGCAGAATAACTAACTTTGGTACCAAGTGTTGTCTCATAGGAACCAGGTATTCCATAGGCTTGAGTTGAACTCATCGAACTGACCATAATTGTCAAGATGAAGGTAACGATAACGAGATGTCTTCTCATCACCTAATCTGTGTTGGCAGACAAAATAAATATTGTGAAAGACAATGAAACTCAATTACAACAATTTCTGCTGAAGGTTAAGTAAGTTCAAATAATGAAGAGACAGTTATCGCTTATGGGTCTAAAAGAAACAGTAGGTCTAATAGCATCAGGAATTGGAGTATTTGATACCCTGATTATCCTTCCTGATTCTTTCAGTAAAACTGGTGCAGCGTGCGGTGAAGCAGAATACTTCATGGGTTATCTGATTGACTGTGGGAACGTCACGACATCTGAATACTCACGATTATTTGGAATACCCATCACGGTGTTTGGTTTTATCTTCTACACCACCATATTTGCAATACTCATGAAGGTTGACACTATTGATACAAACAATAAGGATTTTATGGCTCTAGACAACCTCTCAAAAATTGTGCTTATAGGATCAACCTTAGCCTTCTTGATCTCTATGGCCCTAGTCTATATTCAATTAGGAGTACTGGAATTAATCTGTAAATATTGCATGCTATCAGCTGCTAGCTCAACCACCCTGTTTCTTGCGTTTGGAATACCCTATCTTTACACCTTATTCGGCAATAATACAGCTAACACATGAATAATTGTGAATACGGAATATTGTATTTCAGTAGAATGAGGTATACTTGGAGATAACTTAGACCTTACCAGTTGCGACAAGATTGAAGTAGAACGGTTTGAAGATCTGCTTGAACCACCACCAATGCCTGGCTGGTTTGCCCGGTTTGGGTGGGTTCTCGTAATTGAAGTCAATGAAGAGTGACTTCCCGAACTCGGTCAGGAAGAAGCACTGCACATGACCATCATACATGTCGACCTTGCCATTGTTTATGATCTTGTTGTAGATGTTCTTTGCGATGATGGGGGCCTCATAGTGAGCGGTTGATCCAGCTTTGGAAGTGGGTATGTCCGTAGTGTCACCGAGAGCCCACATGTTTTCCTGACCCTTGACCTCCAGTGTCTGTTTATCGGTCGGTACCCAACCTGCTCCCTCGGCAATCCCCGACTCAACTATATATGGCTGAGCAGCATGCGGGGGAACAAGGATGAGCAGGTCATAGTCGTCATCTGATCCCTCAAGGCTGTAGATTACCTTTTCCTCGGTGTCTACATCCTCGACATTGAAGTAGGTTTCCAGCTCGATGTCTTTCTTCTTGAAGAGTGGCTGGACGACTGTGTTGACCGTCTCAATGCTGAATGCCCTGTTCAATGGAGAGCAGAACTTGATGTCTACCTTGTCCCTCATCTTCTTCTTCCTGAAGTAATCATCGAGGAGGAATGCTGCTTCGAGTGGTGCGGGTGGACATCTGTACGGCAGGTCTCCAATGGCGATAAGGATCTTTCCGCCTTCGAATTGGGTGATGGCATTGTACAGTTTCTCAGCACCCTCGGGAGTATAGAACTGATGAATGGAGTCATCCCACCAGTCGACTCTCTCAGGGGCAATTCGAGCACCAGTAGCTAGGACCACGTAGTCGTATTCAAGAGTCTCGTTGTTGTCCAGGTAAATGATCTTGTTCTCTGTGTCGATCCTAATTACTCCTGCCATCACCTTCTTGACGCCCTTAGGCACGAGCTTTCGAGCATCTTTCATGATGTTCTCAGTCTTGTCCCTGTTGAACATGGTGAAGAGGAACCCGGGTTGGTAGACATGCTTGAAGGTCTTGTCTACGATCGTCAGCTCGAATGGCTGCTTGGTCTTCTTCAGCTTCTTCCAGAGCTTGTTGGTGACGATTGTACCGCCAGTCCCAGCTCCCAGAACTACTACCTTGTTCATTGCAGATCACTCCTTGTTCCTTCGTCGGCGCTTCTTCTTCTCTCCGACCTTAATCCTATAGCTCTTGACCTTATCGTCAACGTCGACCACTTCGAGAAGCTCGTGACCGGCTTTCTCACACCACTTGGGGATCTCTCCGACGGAACCCTTGTCCGAGGAGAGGAGTTCGATTACGGAACCTGTCTCGGCTTCCTTCACTGCTCTGACCAGCTCCATGAGTGGACCCGGGCAGAAACTTCCTACTGCATCTACTGTCTTTGCGATCTGATATGACATATTCTTTATCCTCCTAAATTGTAATGAAGATGTCTGCCTCCTCTGCATCTCCTGCAAATTTGGCAACACCCTGGATGTCGTCGACGACATCCGCGAAGTCCTCCAGTTCCAGACCGAGGAGGTCTGCAACAAGTGCGCACACCGTGAGCTCGATGTCTCCCAGATCCTTTAGATCGTTGAAGAGCTCCCACCACTTTTGTGTCTTACCGGTGTCAATCGCATCCTGAAGAGCGGCATTGTACTCTGGGTATGGTTTCTCGAATTTAATGTGCTTGTCGATTTGATCCTTGCGGAGTGCGTAGACTGCATCCTCCATAGCAAAGACCTTCACCTCTATGTCCGAGGTCACTGCACCGGTGGCAATCATGGCCATGGTGGCGAAGCTCTGGTAACTTCCGTCCTTGAGTAATATTAGCATCGTCGTCATTTTAATTTACTCTCCTTACATGTACAGTGTTATGTCTGCGTCCTGTGCGAATTCAAGGAATGCTGCTGCACCGGCATATTCGAGACCGTCGATGAGGTTCTCCTTCTTTATTCCCATCACATCGAGTGTCATCTGGCAGGCAATCAGCCTGACGTCAGCCTCTTGGCAGATCTCCAGAAGTTCGGGGACGGATAGTACATTCGCCTTCTTCATCCAGCTGTTCATCATTCCTGTAGCCATACCTGTCATACCAGGGAGCATCCCGATAATATTTGGTACAGGGACTGGCATTGCTGGGTTTCCAACTGATGGGACTTGGAGTTTTCCATTCTTCTTCTTGTTCACGATGTCCAGACCGTAGAACGTGAAAAATATCGCCACTTCCCAACCCATTGCCGCAGCAGTGGATGCGATGATCAGTGGGGGATATGCCTTGTCTAGTGTGCCGTTTCCAGCGATGATAGCGACTTTCTTGGTGTCTTCACTCATTTCAATTTCCTCCTTATTTCAGTTTCTTCACGTAGAAGATGTATTTTCCGCCTTCTTCGGCCTCTTCCACGAGTTCTTGTCCCGTGACCCTGGTCCATGCGGGGATGTCCTTCTTGGATCCAGCGTCGGTCGAGATAATTTTCAGTATCTGTCCGACCTCCAAGTTCTTCAGAGCCTTCTTGGATTTCAGGACAGGCAGCGGACATGAGAGTCCAGTTGTGTCAATTACTTCATTTGCTTCAGTCATTGTGTTCACCTATGTGCTGGGTTTCAAGAGTTGTGCTTTATTCAAGCAATACTTGAAACAAATCCAAACACTATATAGAATATAGCAATTATCCCTTATAAGGAAATCGGTTGTTTGCACGGAGACTACCAATTTTACACCAAAGATATGTGCATTTCTCCGAACAATCCAGTATTGTTTCGGATTTATGAGACCATATGAGTCGATTTAGTGAGATGTAGAGCATTTATGTATCAATTTTATTCGTTGCTACAATTAATCAGGATAGATTAATAGTTAGTATAGTATAACATAACACTATATATCATCTAATTTCACTATACAGTCAGTAAGAATTTGTGACAATATCGGGGTATGAGTATCCCTAACTATAAAATTCAGGAATGACGAAAATATACTTTTATCTGCTATGCTTTTTTACTGAACTTCATGTGCAATGAATACAGGAGAGAAGGTATGGAAATAAAGAGGGTGAGAATGAAAGTACCCTCGGGAATAATTCGGTAGAAGTACGGGGCGATGTAGCTGGCAATTGCAGTTCCCAGTATACTCATAGAAGCAGTTATTCCGAATATGAATGAGAACTGACTCTTACTCACAACTCTGCCGATCCGGGTAATTTCCATGGTAAAGTAGGTTGAGTTCCCAAAGCTCAGGACGAAGAAGCCAAGGATAAAGAAAACAAGACCAAACTTTGAAAGAGCAATCAAGATAGTGGCAATGAGAGATATTGTCCAGCCAAGAACTCGCATATTGTCGTCCTTAACGTAGTCGTACAATTTTCCAACGATTGGAGCCCAGATTATCTGGACGAGGGACCCAGAGCCTGCGATCAGACCCACAATTGAGAGTTGGAGCCCAATTACGTTGTACCCGTAGATTGAATAGACCGAGTCCACCAAACCGTAGATCAGACCCGCGGAGGCAAAGAGCACAAATCCAGACCTGATCCCAGGGAGAAATATCGCACTTGTCAATTCCGTCGATCGGACCATCTTAACGCCAGTGTAATCGGTCTCTGGCTCGTCATCAGGATAGATCTTCCTGAAGAGACGAGGCATACTATTTAGCATGATGACGAAGAGTATGATGTCGGAGAGAATTATCACCAGAGCAACTACAACTATCGTATCAGGAGGATAGTGGTCGAGGATGAACGCGAAAAGGAATGGCCCCGAAAATGAGCCAAGACCCACCATCGCAGACAGGAGACCATTTTTTAAGCCCTTGTCCCGGTTAGAGGTTGAGACAATGGCACGACCGGTCATCGCGAAGGTGTTGACACCGAACCTTATAGAGCTGAGTGCAATCATGTAGTATATGCTCATATCGGTGAAATAGATCAACAGCAGCGCTAGAATATAGATCGTGTATGCCAGAGCAAAAGACCGGATCCTACCCAACCGATCAGAGATTAGCCCTGCAGGAAGTCTGCTAATTGCTCCGAAGAAGAAAGCTACACTCCCAATCTCACCCCACATCTGAACAGCAGCGACATCGGTAAGATTGAACTTCAGCTGAAGATAGAGAGGGAAATTTGAGAAGAATCCCCTGAAGATGAAAAACCCAAGAACATATGGGATGAGAACGGGTGACAACTCAAGTACGGACTTACTTCCACTTCCAGACATACGATTCAATCCTAGTTGATTCGTTCTAATTTAATACCATTCATAGCACCCAAGGATCATTACCAGCCCTTCAGGGATATCAGGGAGAAATGCGGGTGCAAACCTCCCCACTGAGGACTCTCAGTACGGGGACTTCACACCGACCGTCACTGATCGCTATGTTCTCACATCCACTCTCGATGATCTTCAGGATGGAGAGGAGCTTGCGACCAATCCGTCCACCCCTCACCATCATCCCTCGTATCGTGGCAGCATCCAGTTCAGTCATTACAGATAGAGGATCCTCGGGGTCTTGGAGAAATCCCATCTCTTCAATCAGAAAGATCACTTGGTCAATCTTCATCTCAGACGCGAGTAAAGCGACGATGTCATCATTCTCTGAATTTATTGCCCTACATTCCTCGTCTAGTATTGGAACTGTGATCACAGGGACATACCCACTGTGAAGGAGTGTAAAAAGCAACTCCGTGTTGATGGAGGTGGGTTTACCAGACATATCACGCACAATCTTCTTCTTTCCATTGACCATCGCCCGTATTCCGCGATTGCGCTTACCTTTGATGAGAGCTCCATCCAAGCCAGTAAGCCCGATAGCATTTAGGCCATATCGCTGAAAGGTCTCGACTATCCGCTTGTTCGCCAATCCTGCATATGACATCATCATCAGTTCAATCAGTTCATCCGTTGAGTGTACGCTGTCGACACCACTTACAGATCTAATCCTTGAGATCTCCACACCAATCTTGGATGCGAGTTCGTCACGTAGCTGATTTCCACCATGAATGACGATGACAGGTTCATCCAACGTCTTCAGATCCATTGCTATGGCCTCAATGTTAATTTCAGACCCTCCACCTATCTTCAGAACGAGCATTTAAATTACCTCCAGTAAATTCTGGTGAATCGGAAATTGCTCCAGACTAGGAATGGGATCGGAGGAGATGACCACATCATCGGACCTGAGGTTGTGCATGGTGAAGTAGTCTGGATCTTCTGAGAAGGAAGAATAGACGTAGAATCTTCCCTCAAGTTTGTCAAGGATTATGAAGTTCATAGCCCTGATGTACTGGACCCTTCTTTCTATTATGGGAACTGCCTTCTTTATCGCTTCTTCGAGGTTTCCCCTGTAGAAATTGAGGATGAATCTGAAGATCTTCTCCGCACCTATCCGACCAGGAGCTGCAAGCCTGACACCCCGAAGTTCTCCGTTGAAGACGAAACTGAAACGATCTGTCTCAAAGGGCATATTGTTGGTGATGTTGGGGGCCTCACCGAACGAAGCAGATCTAGCGTGGAGAAGGACAACTTGTGAGTGCCTTAAGAATTTCAGATCAGATTCCCAGATCGGACGGATCTCATGATGAGATTGCCACCTACCTTGCTGGTAGTAAGTAGCACCCCAACCGTCTCCTTGGTATTCCTTGCTGTACTTACAGGCATCGGAGAACCGATCTAGAAGTATCGCCATGCTATTCCCTCTGGAAAGTCTTGCTGCAAACAATCTGCACATATTCCTCACCTAGTATATATAGAACCCGGGTGCTTCCAACCCGGTTGTCTCCTCCAACCCCATCATGATGTTCAGCCCCTGAATCGCCTGACCCGCCGCGCCCTTCATTAGATTGTCAAGTGCGGAGACGATGACTACCCGACCAGTTCTCTCATCCACCTCGAAACCAATTTGACAAGTGTTTGACCCCATCAGAGTCTTGGGATCGGGATATCTGAAGTTCCCATGACGTTCCTTCACGATATCAATAAAGTACTCTCCACTATATGCGTCTCTGTAGATCTTCCAAAGATCCTTGTCAGTCAAGCTTCCTACTGGCTCAACCTGTATCGTGACCAAAACACCCCGCACTGTGGGGATAGAAGTCGCAGAAAATCGGGGCTCAGAGCTCAAAGACAATTCTTGAGTTATCTCTGCAAGATGCCGGTGTCCCGTGAGTTGGTAACTTCGTAAACTCCGGTCACGTTCCACAAAGCTACTTGATTCAGTGCTTTGTCTTCCAGCTTCCGACACCCCAACTTTGGCATCAATTGTGATATTCTCGGTAATGAATCCCCCGTTTATGAGCGGTGCTAAAGGGAGGATGGATGCGGTGGCATTGCACCCTGCGCTCGATATGAATCTTGAGATCCTCATCTCCTCCCTGTGGAGCTCGGGGATACCGTAAACAAACGAATCCAACATTTCTGGAAGAAGATGTGGTTGACCATAGAACTCCCGATATACATCTGCAGAATTTAACCTGAAGTCAGCGCTGAGATCTACAATCCGGTCCGAGACCTCGAGAAACCTACTAATGTATCCGAATGACCTGCCGTGTGGAAGACAGGACAGTATGACATCGGTGCTTCCCAAGTTCTTGGCACTGCTAAATTTCAGATTCATCCTCCTGAGATTTGGGTGCGCAGTCTTGACGAACTTACCTGCGAGGCGTTCAGAGGTGGCGACAATTTCATCCACATCAGGGTGCGTAGAAAGGAGACGGAGGAGTTCCCCACCTACATATCCCGATGCCCCTACAACCGTGACCTTCATGAGACAGTCACCTCATGGAGATACTCTGCCATCAGAGCAGGGATGTTCACACCTGTCGTTTTGATGCTATTTCTGAATTCCATTGTGGAGTTTACCTCATTCACGAGAATCTCACCTTCTGATTCAAAAAGATCGATAGCGAGAATCGTCGGTGCACCCTCCGTATTAACCGCGTGTGCAGCCCTGATACTCATCTCCTCAATCTCAGAAGTCACTGGACAGTTAGTAGCAACTCCACCCTTACTCGTATTGGTTATCCAGTGGTCGGAGGACCTGTAGATCGCAGCGACAACCTGATCACCTATGACGAAAGATCGGATATCCCTCCCACCCTTCTCGACTAGGTCTTGGATGTAGAAGGAGGAGTGTTGGTAGCTCCCAAGCGTGGTCTTGTGCTCAATGAGTGCCTCGGCAGCATCCCTGTCATTGATTCGGGCAAGCAGCCTACCCCATGATCCAATAACAGGCTTGAGCACCACAGGGTAACCGAGGGACTCTATGGCTTGTAGAGCCCCATCGGCCGAGTGAGCGATGTAGACATCAGGTTGAGAGATATTCTTCCGCTGGAGAAGTAAACTCGTCTGGATCTTGTCGGAGCAGCGGTCAATTACCACGGAAGGGTTGACAGAGAGGACATCGAAGGACTCGAAGTACCTGATCGTGTTCAAGCCCTGAGAAGTGCTTACAGATCTTTCGAAAGCCAGATCAAACTCCTCATCAAGTGACTTGACATCCATGAAGCGACTCCGTGTATCCCACCTAGTAATTGAGAAACCCACCTTCTCAAGCTCGCTAAGGAGAAGCTTTTCCTCCTTTCGGATGAGAGAATGGAGGAAGGCTAACGAGGGCATTTATTGACCCCAATCTTCGGCGACTGCCTCTAGTTCAGCAAGCTGAATTGGAGAGGTCGAGACGATCTCGTACTCTGTTCCGCAGTCGAAACAATCAAGGATCTCATTGAGTTCTACATCTTCAGAAATATCTATTTCGTAGCCACATACGGCACATTCATGAGCAAGTTGAGATTGCATAAATTAACATCAGCCCAGTACAATTAAAACAAATTGTTAAGATAATAACATATCAGAGACGAAGTGTTACGAACTGGATTGAACAAGGATTCCTATACGATCCCAGTCCGGATGAGTGATCGAATTATCTTACTAGTCTCGAGGACGTCGGGCTCGTCCACAACGAACTGGATCTCACTGAATGTGGATATCAGTTCAATAATATTGATACCCTCTGTGGTCAGTGCCTTCGTAAAGTAGTAGAACAGTCCAGGGATCTGCAAAGAATCCTCAGGTATGAAAACGGATAGAGCCGCTAGGCCAAGAACCTCACTCTTGATGGATTTAGGATTGACAAGCTTCTTGATGAAATCACGGTGTTTGAGGTTGGCAATGATCGAGAGTTCTGAGGTTCCCTTTGTAAGAGAGAGAAAGTCGTTACTACTATAGCGTCCTGATTCATAGAGTTTCCCGATAACCTCGGAAGGATCTTCATTAGAATTGAAGCGTATGGTTAATTCAAACAGGTCGTACTTAATGGTCGTATCAGACCCGACAAATTCTTGCAGATGTTTTTCAATTCGTTCAAATTGATTTTTCTTTACCGTCTGACTGAGTCGTCTCAATGACATAGAGATGCTCGCTGGTTGAACCTTCTTTCCGACCCTCTCTTCAATTTTTGGACGTAGTTCATCTGCAAGAGCATTGTAGTTGATTATACCTCTGGCCAGAGCATCCTCCAGAAAGGGTTGTCGCGACACGAGTTCGCGGGTGACTTGCGCGATAGAAGGCATACAACCCCCACCCATATTGTTATTATAATAACATTGTGTTATTAATATCGGAAGAAGTTAATGAAATATGTCACTTCTACAGCAGAACAATCCACTACTTCAGATATTTCCGAATCATGGAGTCACACTTGTACGTGGAAATGGAGCACTGGTCTGGGACGAGAAGGGGAAAGAGTACATAGACTGTACCGCAGGGTGGGGAGTAGCAAATATAGGGCATTCACACCCTAGATTGGTGGAAGCAATCACCCGACAGGCAACGAACCTCATAACCTGTCCAGGAATTTATGGGAACCCAGAACGAACAAGGCTGGCACAGATGTTGGTCGATCTCACCGACAAACATCTGGACAGGGTATTCTTCGTAAATTCGGGAACGGAGGCGGTTGAAGCGAGCATCAAGTTCGCAACCGCAGCCACTGGTAGAAAGCGGGTCGTCGCAATCATGAGAGGATTTCACGGACGATCCCTTGGATCACTCTCTGTCACCCATCGGAAGAAGTACAGAAAGGGGTTCGAACACATGCTCAACCCGAACGTAGACTTCATCCCCCTCAACAATATCCAGAAGGCAAGAGAGGCAATCAGCAATGATGTAGCAGCAGTCATTCTAGAACCAGTTCAGGGCGAGGGAGGTATACACATAGCAGACCAAGAGTTCATGGAAGAGATCCGAGACCTCTGCAACAGAACCGGATCGGTACTTATCTTTGACGAGGTTCAGACTGGATTCGGTCGCACAGGTCGGATGTTTGCCCATGAGCACTGGGGAGTAGTACCAGACATCATGTGTTTAGCGAAGTCGCTTGGAGGTGGTTTTCCAATAGGTGCAGTCATGGTGTCGAGCTCAATTGGAGAACTTCCACGTGGAATCCACGGAACGACCTTTGGTGGGAATCCACTTGCAATGGCAGCTGGGATAGAAACACTGAGTATCATATCGGATGAGGATCTGGTGAGAGAGGCATCTGAGAAGGGTGAGAAGTTACTTCGACAGCTATTGAATCTGAAGGAATGTTGCTCAAATGTTCGAGATGTCCGAGGACTGGGATTGATGATTGCCATTGAGTTCAAGGGGAGAGTCCAGCCATACATCGAAGGTTTGATAGAGGAAGGTATCCTCGTGATCCCTACGGGAACAAACACAATACGTTTACTACCACCTCTCGTCATTAGTGACGAGGATTTGGAAATAATATCAGACGTGATTAGGTTGGTTATAGAGCAAACGAATACATAACTGTACACATCGCAGGAATGTGTCTAGCGAATTCTCTGCAGAACACTGTCTAAACATCTAATTTAATCAGTATTGAAGAGACGGATATTATCCATTGAAGACTGTAGTTTTCCCTTCTCAATTCTCTCGACAATCTCAACAGCCTTGGTGTTTCTCGGAGTGGGAACATCTACTTCCTTGGCAGTTCTCACGACGTATCCATTTAGAAACTCGATCTCGGTCTTACGTCCTCGGTCAAGACTCTGTAGCATTGAACTCTTGAGCTCTTTGTACTTCCTTCCGACAAACTTCAGCATGAGCAATTTGAACCAGTTGATAACGAAATTCGCGTCCTTCTTCCTGTACAGGAGGTAAGGGTTAGCTGCAATACGTTCTAAGGAGATTCCCTTTCTGGTAGCTGTGTCTACAACTTCTTGGTAGATGTCGAGGAAGATACTTCTGATTTGTTTATTCGAGAGCATAACGCCTAGCTTTTCACCAGTGATAGCTCCTAGAGTAGTAACGCAACAGTTGATCGCGAGCTTAGACCAGAGGGCGCCCACAATGTTGGTTGTGATAACAACGGGACATGCCAGCTCGAGAATCTGTTTTAATCCATCCAAGCGGGATGTGTGAGAACCGTCCAACTCACCGATATGAATCTCACCAGGACTTGTCTTCTCATAGACTCCAGGACTGTGCATAGTCCCACCCCATCCGACGATCGCGGAGATAATCTTGCTCTGCCCTACTATCTCCCCTACCGCATCTTCTACCACTCCGTTTTGCATGGTCACCATGTAGCCTGAGTCGGATAATAGTGAAAGTGACCTCCGAGCTGCTTCCACAACATTGGTCGCTTTCATAACTAGAAAGATGACATCAAACTTGCCGGAGGCTTCTTCGAGCAAGGTGTAAGCTTTGCCCTGAACTATCTCCTCTTTCCCGCCCTCAATAATTGTCAGCCCAGCAGAATTGATCCTATTGGATATAGTTTCGTTGTTTGTGATGAGGGTCACATCGAGACCTGCCTGCAGGAATCTACCCGCAAGGACCCCCCCGATACCCCCTATCCCTTCAATGAGTATCTTCATTGTCATTAATTGTACCAAACATAATAGGTTCTTAATTTTAGACCCACATGTTGGTAAAAATATATATTCAGAAACCTCACAAGTATTTTTCCTAGATGCATTCCTAAACATATTTAAACCACATTGAACTAAACGTAAAAATCCGTACTGAAAAGAAATCACACGGACAGGGACAAATCAAAAAATTGTTTAACGTACAGAATGATTCCTTCCTAAAATAGAGCAACAAAGCATTTAACAAGTCTCTAGTCAAGTCCAGAATGTGAAATCGTTTACAAAATTCACAAGATCGTACAAATCCATGGCGGTTCTTGCGATTCTGCTAACCTCAGGTCTGATAATCGCATCGACTGCTTCTGCAGATACACCAGTCGTGTTGATTCCCGGGTGGCAAGGAGACGGATCTATCTTCAAGAAGATGATTCCTGTCCTAGAATCACAGGGTATGACGGTGATAGACTTTGACGACTACAAATCTGGAACTCAGGCAATTTCCTACGATGCGTCCGCGTATCCGGGAAATCTTGACATTCCAGCACTCGCAAATCAGGTCGAGGAGATGATAAAGGCCAAGACTGCTCCTGGATCTGCTATCAA
>JALWRB010000264.1 GCA_027077875.1 Candidatus Heimdallarchaeota archaeon | reverse complement strand
ACAAAAAGTCATCTGGATTTTCTCTAACTTCATTCTCCAGATTTTCTAAGTCTGCTTGAGACCAGTCAGATATCATGTTATGATTAAGTGTACTGACCCTTAGACCCTCGTTGATGTAGAGATTCTCCAGGGGGAGGGAGACCACCTCATGACTCTTTCGGTAGATTAAGCCCAGTCTAACTAAGTGAATCACAAATGCTCCAGAGACATATCCCCACAGGATAAGTACAACCTGCTTCTTAGTACTCCATGGAAGTACCCACGAGTCCAAGAACTTGATGATCAAGCCCGACACCATGAGAATAATCAAACCAAACCACGCCGATGAACCTTCGTGATATCTACACACAGAGACTCGTAGGTCTGGCCGATAGTGTATCTCGATTGAACTCTCTGTCTCCTCAATGCGGTACATCTACAACTTCCTCCTCAAGATGGATAATCCCCTCATGACAAGACCCACGATAAAGCTACTGGTAGCTGGAAGTATAATTATGATCGAATTTTATGATTGTATCCCATAGCAGATCCTTCCCCGATTTCTGGAACACACTCCATCTGGAAGTAGAGGACGATCATCACAAGATCATGGATCAGGATCGGAACAAGAAAGAGTTCATATTTCAGAGACGTATGGGAGTTGTTATTTACAGGAAGTAGAACGAACGCGCCCGTGTATAATAACACTATAATTCGAGTCACTATATAATGCATACTCTTGGATGAATTAATCCTCGCTGCGATCTTTCTCAAATCTCGAAAATCACCAAGGGAGACATCCCTCGTTTCAATCTTCACTCTGAAGAAGTAGAAGGCAAGGGGAGGTATTGCTAGGCTAATCACCCAGTATCTCATCGGTGTCACGATCATCAAAACAATAATGATGGTCACTAGGACAATATATGTTCCATTATAACTTGGTCTCCATTTATCCTTACTCCCTATGCCCATCCCCATAATCCCAAATAATATTGAGAAAGCTATTATATATACCTGATCCGCATTCCTCTGGGATCCTTCAAGATATAGATCCGCAAGGAGAGACAAGAAGTATGATAATGCCATCAAATTGGCCAAGACTGCCAACCGGTCGAAGATCATTGAATCCCTCCGCCAAGATAGGAAAACACAATAAATAGAATAGCGTGCATAATTATCAACATGACCATGAGTTTATTATATTCTGTCATCTTCAGCACATCGGTCGCCAAGCTTGCACCACCGGACATCACGGCCTTGCCACTCGTCACACTGAGGACAAGCACTAGACTAGTGAGAAATGATCCGAAGTACCACCCAGCAATCTCAAGACCAAATCCTGTCTCGGAAGGATTCAGATAGCCTCTCACTTGATTAGCTCGGTATACCAATACGTTTGCAAGGAAAAGATATGCAGATAACTCAAATTCCCTTGAAAAGAAAAGGTTTGCATCAAGTGAGAGTGCGATGCAATATGTGAATTGGACATGAGATGAGCCTAGGAGGATGTGGAGCGAATCAACAGCCCGAATCCTGAAGCCCATTAGGTCATCTGTGTATCGGAAAATGTTAAGTTATACGGGGGTTCCTCAATCAAGCTTTTGGTCAAATTCTTCTGTACTGGGAGATGTCCTTGATCCAATAGGTAAGATAGGATGGAAAATTCTCCTCAGAAATTTGCAAATAGAGCGCTTTAACTTGGGTATAATCTATCATATCGTCTCTATTTCAGAGATAATCAATAATTATTCTTGATTCAAATTCGCCTGACCCTTAATTGTATCTCCATTAAATGGGTCGTTCGAACTCGTAGACTTATAATTTCTGATTTTATTATTGGTGAATACTACATAAAAAAGTATATGCTGAGTAAAAATAGTAAATCGTTGAGACAATACCTCGCTTACCAACCTAGGGAAGATGTTATGATCAAGGGTGAGAAGGAGGTTGGAAGTATCCGTAAAGAACAACGAGTAGATAAATACGTTGCAAACCCATATCAGAATCACCTGAAAGAAATGATACCAAAATGTCCTTTCCTGTTCTTCCATCATTGGTTTATAGAAAATGATAATGACTGAATTCAACAAGAATATATTCTTCTTGAAATAGTTAATGAATACAGATTCTGGAATTAGGGACTCAATCCAGTAGAGGACAATCAAAGTGAGAATGAATTTTATCCAGTGTCTTCTGTTCATAGTCTCTCCCTCAGATCCTAATAGAGAATTGAGTAGTACATCCCGAGCCCGAAGTGCAAAAGTATAGTGAACACAAGATATGTCATCTCAAAGATTCGTCGAGGGGTAGACCAATTATCTTCTCCTAGCATCCAAGTGCATCTCATCAAATTGATCTGGTAATGGGACTACAAAAGTTTTCTTGACTGATGATGTATCAGAATTTTGAGGTACACTATAGAACTATTCTGTTGTGTAACCTTGTACTAATAATCCCAACGATCGATTTACCATTCATCAGGATGGATGTCTTCAAGGAAGTACGACCCTACAATGTACTTACTGGGATTGTCCTGAACCCATTCAAGCCATCTTTTTCCGAGTTTTCTTGCTAGTGGTCTGAGTATCCACCTGTACTCAGATTGAGTGTCAGACCCTCTGGGCTTATGCTGTTCAATGATGTCAAGGGTAATACTCTGCCACTCGCTGAAGTTTGAATGCCCGGGAGGAAGTACTATGTTATTTCCCCTCAATAACCTCTTCATGCCATAACCAGAAGTGTTTGTAAGCGATAATAGGAATAGGAAGATTAATTCGGTAGGACGAAGAACTATAATTATCCAAGAGACAGTGGTAACTAGGACGAACAGGAAAATAAATCTGAATGAAAACACCGTGTCACCTCTGAAATGTGATTGGACAAATAAGTCATACGCCATGATGAGTAATCCAGCACGAAAATATGTTCTTAACACAAGATTCAGTTTCCAGATCCACCTGTCCTGACTAGACGTGAAAAATAATAAGTACAGAAGAAGTACAATAGCACAATTGATTACGAGTAACGTAAAATCTGGAAATAGTATCTTGACTAATCTCCTGATATATCTGTTCCATTTTTTGATCTTCCTGAATGCAAGATAAGAATGGATATAATGGAAAAATACATCGAACGGGATTTGTTTCCTACCATCATTGAACCTCAATCTCAACAACTGGATGACGAGCATGTGGAGGACAAATACTACCATTCCAAGAATAAATGGCTCTACAACAGGGATATCGGGGTCAAACCGGGACGAGACGAATGAATATATTAGATCCATAAGATTCACCTATAGGTTCTCTGCAATCTCTGGACCAAAGCTGCACACAGCAAAAGCAACAAAATGATAGACCACTATTACTAGTCCAAAGGGAACCACATATACGAATATCCCTGATTTGGTACTTGGTATTGACAAGTTATGTAATTCTGGAACACCGAGTATACCCATCTATTTTATGTGCGGGACTGATGAATTAAGTCTTTCCCGTAGATCTTGTTCTGCTTATCCATTCGTACTGGAATAATCCAATCCATACTGTAGAAGATAGAGAACTCATATTCCAGTACTAGGCTGGGATACTACTCCTCTGAATCAGATATTCTCAAATACTCGTGGTAAAGGGATGTACTGTGATAGATTGTCAAAATGTCATAGAAATAGATGGCATAGAAGACAATATAGTACACCATGAGATTCCCCCATAGGGTAGTAACATCTGATGCTTGAAGATAAAATAAATAAAATAGATTAACGAACAGAAGGGAGATTGACTCAATAATAAAGTAAATCAGCTCCCTACGTGGTAGTTTTATCCTGAACCCGTCGGTACCAACTGGAGAAATGTACAGAGCAATCAGGAGTAGGTAACTACTCCAAGGATTCCACCATCCGTATAGAATGTTGAAACCATGGGTAATTGCGACAACCACAAGGAAGGTTATGTATATGGTCACGGTTAGGTGAAACTTCCCTACCTTCCCATGAACGTGGATGAGATACCGCGAAGATATTACAATCCTGAAGAGAACTAGCGGGGAGACGAGCAGAATATAAGTCAGAAATGGAGACATAGCCCCAGGTGACACATTGAATCCGATGAAGCTAAATTCCTCACCTCGACTGATCCTTACTATCGGTAGGGACAAACCAATCAGGGCAACCAAGAATACATATCTGTACCAAACTATAGAAGTGGGGGAATCATTCTCAGAGCTAAAATCCTCTAGGAATCTCTTATCCAATATCCATCCGGCAACATAGATTACTCCTATCCAAGGTAGAAGGAGGATTAGAACTAATCCTACAAATATGGTAGGGAATAGTACAGTGTTCTCAATCTCCCAAAGCATCTTAATATAGGTAACATAAGATGAGAAAATGATCATTATCCGATATAGCAGATGAATATATAATGTATTCTTCTTCATATTCACTCACCCCAGATTTACAATCTTTGAGAAGTAGACTGCGAGTACATAATTAATAATTGCAAGAGTGAAGAGGTATGACCCTAAGAATAATCGACTTTTTAGTTCTGATGTACGGGTGACAAGGTTGATCGGCTCCGTCAGTAACACTGCTGCTGCCTCCGAGGTCTGATCAATGATGATCCCTTTGATGACACTTGGGTCGTTCTGTACCCCGTCAGAGAATTGCTGCGCAAGCCTTAAGGCACCCTCCAATAAGACTGGAAGAGGAGGTAACACAATTCCTGAATAACTCAATAAATTTACGACCTCATGGGAGATACCAGAACCAATATACGCTGATATACTTCCAAGTAGCAAGAAATAAGTTTTCATTATGAAATAGTTCGAGAAGAACGAGGCCGTGTCGGCATCTATTTGACCCTTCTGGGATATATGGTACGCCAGAGTCAGATAATGTCCAAGGATGGTCGTAATGAGTAATTC
>JALWRB010000263.1 GCA_027077875.1 Candidatus Heimdallarchaeota archaeon | reverse complement strand
CCATCAGTGGGTAAAAGTCCAGTTCTGACCCCGTCAAGTGGTGTCTGAACCACTGGTAGTTCTGTGTGATTACCGCGAGGTTCTCCTTCGGCTTACCGATTCCATGTGGCATGCCGGGATAGACAAAGAGGTGGGTCTCTACACCTTTGACCTTCAGCGCTCGGTAGAGCTCAGTTGCGTTGACGAGAGGTACTCTCTGGTCATTCTGTCCGATCTGGATGAGGGTCGGGGTCTTAGCCCTGTCAATAGCGGACATCGGGGAGGTTTTTCTGTATATCTCTCGATCGGTAATGGGATCAGCAGAGAGGTAGTCCTCCGTGAAGTTCCGAATGTCAGTCGTTACCCAGTAGGAGTACCAATCGCTGATCCCTGCTCCCACACTTACTGCTGTGAATCGTTCTGAGTGCGTCGCTGCCATGGCGGATATATATCCTCCTTGTGACCAACCCATGGCGAATACACGTTCCCTGTCCACCCTGTCTCCCAAGTGATCGATGCAGGATTCAAGGTCCCATAGGTCTCCGACACCGAGGTTGTTGACATTGAGCTCTAAGAACTCTTGTCCCCTGCCGATACTCCCTCTGTAATTTGGTTCAACGATGATCACGCCCTCTCTTGACAACTGCAATGCGGGGTAGTACCTCAGGTGACTTGGCATCAATGCCGACTCCACCGATATCCACGCAGGTCCTCCGTGGATGATGAATGCCAGGGGATATGACTGGGTATCGTCGTAGTTTGGAGGATATCGGACGACACCTTGTATCTCGACACCGTCCCTGCTCTTCCATCTCATCGTCTCGACCCTTCCAACCTCGATGTCGGGAACTGCAATGAGCTCCTGTCTCTCGCCAACCTTGTATATGATACCCGGAGGTCGATCAGGGGCAAAGACCGACGCAGCAAAGTCTCCTCTAAGATTACCCCGGGGGATCAGACCACTCCACCCATCGTTGAATCGTATCTCCCTCCGTTCCTTGCTCTCGTAGCTGAGTATGACTGCTTTTGCCCTTGTGTCCTCGAAGAAGGAGACCACAATTCCCTCATTTGTCCAGTAGTGGCTCATAATAGTCTGATCTATCTCGCCAGTGAGGAGGTCAATATCTGTTCCCCCACTCAGAAGTTCGTCCAGTGCAATCGTCCATAGATCTCCTTGTGTATAGAAGCGGGTATCCCGCTTCTTGTGGTGGACAACGACTGTCTTCTCATCCGGTGAGAAGGAGAGTAGGCTGGCTCCTCTGGGAAGTTTCACCTCGGTGATCTTGCGATCTCCGAGTGTGACGACGAAGTTCTTCCTGTCCCGCGCATAGATGAGGTCGGGTTTGGGGCTGCCCGATATGAGGAGGTGCTGCTTTCCAAGGAAAAGGTTCGTGACATGAAGTGGCTCATCGAAATCTTCAAGAAGATTCGTCCAAGGGGGCTCTGCATCCTTCTCCTCAACCAGTAGTTTGCTATCGATAAATTCTTCCATCTCCCTAAGATCGAAGTACAGGATTTTGCTCCCTGTGCTCTCCTCCTCAACGTTTACAAATTTTCCATATACTTCCTCCCTCTGCTTCTTCCTGAATTTCTCCCGGTCTTCCACCAGAACTACCACCTTCTCATCCGAACAGGTGAATCGTTGTATCCCTTCCTTTTCATCAGTGAGCTGAAGTGGATGCCCGACAAGGTCCTTCAGCAACCAGACCTGAATTTTCCCCTTGTCGTCTTCCGCGCTGTAGATCACACTACTCCCTATCCACTCGAAGTGTGTGACTGGTTTACCCCTTGTTAATTGGATGCTCCCACCCTTGGTTATGTCATGGACAAAGAGGTCGTTGTCGTACCGGTCCTCCTTCCAGTTCGCCCGGGTTCTGATATAGGCAACCTTATCTCCAGTTTCGTTAATTGAAGGAGATAAGTTAGAACCCATTGTGTAGTACCAAGGTTCAGAGATGTTCCGTTTGAGCTCATCGATAATATCCATAGGGCACTGCTCTGTCATGATTATATGAAGATGTTCTAATTCCTAGATCGTTTTCAACATACCTAACTTTTATTTATGTATACACAACTAAAGTTTCATGAAAAGACTGACCTTAGCCTCAGCCTTCTTCCTCGGGATACTCTTTTTTTCCAGTATCCCTCCAACATCTGCTGTACTGACTGCAGATTTTGAATTTCAGCTTACAACTGGTGAGGTTGTCAACATATCGGATTACAAGGGAAAACCTGTCCTGATTGAGTGGGCGGCCACATGGTGTTCAACCTGTAAAAAGAACCAAGAGAACCTCAACCTGATCTACGATACCTACAAGGACAACATCACCTTTATCTCAATCTCGTATGGAGGATCGCGTGATACTCTCGAAGACGTCAAGGACATGAAATCAAGCCGTGGCTACGATTGGGACTTTGGTCTTGACATCAACAACTACGCCAGCGAGGTCAAGACTGCTAACGGGTACAACTGGCTACTTTCCGCAGATCTCAAGGTTCTGAAGACATGGAACTCGACAATTGTATCCGCAAAAGCCTTTGCAGATGCCTTTGATGAGTATCTCGGTATTGCTAATGTTGGAGTCACGAACGAGGACGTGGTGAGTTCTCCACTATTTCTCATGACTCTTTTGATCCTCCCCTTGTTACGACGGAGGAAATAGGTTGCTTACCGTCACTCTGGCTATGACACTCTTCCTCTTGGGGTTGATTGCCAGCTTCCAACCTTGTTTATTCCCCATACTTCCGACATTCGTGGCTCATCTGATTAGCGAGGAAACTGATGGTGAACAATCTAATGACATGGGACAGGTACCGGGAGATGTTCAAGTTAATGCTCCTAAGAAGCTCAATGGATTCATAGCCAGTCTTCTCGTCACACTCGGGATCATGAGTGTCTTCACCACACTCTCTCTGCTTTCCAGTAATGTCCTCCTGTATTTCTCGAATAGATATCTCTTCTTCAGATCCACTCAGGGTATTATTCTCATCATATTCTCCGTGCTGATGATCATGGGGTCCACCCTTCATTTAACGTTATTTGACAGGATGAGCACCGCAGCCAATAATGCAATAGACAGAATAGAGAACCCGTACGTAACCAGCTTAGTCATCGGTCTCCTGTTTACCCTGCTCGCAGCTCCATGTGCATTCGTGATATTTGGAACTGCCTTTACGCTCATAGCTGGTACAACTGCTGCCGAGTCTGTCATGCTGATGGCCATCTTCTCACTTGGAGCTGGTACTCCGTTCTTCATTCTAAGCGGGATACTTCCCTCGGTTAAAGACAAAATCATACGGAACAGACAGAGCATCCAGAGAAAATTCACTATACTGTCAGGAGTTTTGATCTTTATCGTCGGTGTATATCTTACGCTTGACGGCTTCAAGATGCTACCCTCCTACCTCACTAAGTGATGGTGGCAGTGGATAAGGGCATAATAGTTAGATTTTGAACAGATCGAAGAAAAACTTAACATTTCATGAACTATTTTCGAAAAAGCTTCATATTTACTTGCTATATATGTGAGCCAATGACTACAAAGGTAAAGTGGTTAGGGCATGCCTGCGTGCTCCTCGAACATGACGGAAAGACAGTGATCATAGATCCATGGATAGAGAACCCCAAGTTCCCTGGTGACGAGCACAAGCCGGAGAAAATCGACCTGATGCTGATTACGCATGGACACAACGACCACTTCGGTAACGCTATCGACCTTGCTAAGCAACACAATCCGACAATTGCGGTGATTCATGAGATGAGTGTTTTCCTCAACTCACAACTTGGAAATGACTTTGGTGGTAATGTAGTGGGTATGAACTTCGGTGGAACCTACGACTTCAACGGAATAAAAGTGACCATGGTCCCTTCCTCCCACTCTGGTGGTTACCATGACGGAACTACAATGCACTATCTTGGAAGCCCAGGGGGGTATGTCGTGACCTTCCCAGATGGTAACAGCTTCTACCACTGTGGAGACACGGGTGTGACAAAGGAGATGAAAATCACCAAGGACCTCTTCTCCCCCAAGATCGGTCTTCTGGCAATAGGTGGACATTATACTATGGATCCAAGAGGTGCAGCATACGCTGCGAAGATGATGGGACTGAGCTCTGTCATCCCCATCCACTGGGGTACCTTCGTCCCTCCACTCAACGGAACTCCCGAGGAGCTACGCAAGGAGCTCGAGGGATCAGGTATCGATGTCAAGGAACTGAGTCCGGGGGACTCGCTCGAGTTTTGACTCTCTCAATTTCTGGTGGAGTGTGACTGGGGTCTCTCTCCTGAAGTTCTAGTCCTGTGTAACTCAGGTTATTTAGATATACGACACCATTATCTGAGTAATGGACATCGGCGACACATACGGACAAAAACTGGAATCAGACCGTGATCTGAACATATTGATTGATCATATTCAGAATGACCCACTTCTCACCCAAGGATTTGTAATCCTAGACAGCACTGATCGCAAGATCTTGCTTATCATCACCTCACTCAAAGATGGGCTTGTTCAAATCAATGGTGTATATCACGATATCTCCCTCCTGAAGTCTTCACTTATCGACTTCTCTGGAGAAGTCAAAGTCATCCCATTCAGCAGGTTATTCCTCTCTGCCAAGGAGATACCAGTCCTTGACGTGGTTGTGTACAAAGGGGTTCCTCTGATGATTCTTGACGGGACGGACGAGGTAAGGATGTCACAGGGAGAGAGGATCAATCTCTTCAATGAGGTCCTCCTTCAGGCTTCTATCGCTCAGAGGCTCAGTACATTGACCTATGCCGCTGTCGAGGTCGTGCTTAACAAAGAGGTGGAGGTGAGGGACATTCGTCCACCTTCTATGCTTCAAATACCCAACGATCTTCGTCATGAGCTACTACGTCGGATCTCTGTCCTGCTTCGTATGACCATCCCCAGTTCTGTTATAG
>JALWRB010000262.1 GCA_027077875.1 Candidatus Heimdallarchaeota archaeon | reverse complement strand
AACTAAGATGGTGAATATATTCGACGCCATTGCAGAGATCCTGAGATCAGGACATCCCGCGGTCATCCACTTCCCACTTATCGGGGCCATGATGGGAGCGGTCGCGGCAATATCCGCCCTTCTCATCGCTATCTTCATCGACATTGCAGAGCAGAAGGACTGGCTGGACGAGGGTAAGCGGGAGTTCATCAAGCGGTACATCGACCGCTTCGAGTTCTCCTCATGGATACTCATTATCATGGGTGAGGCCGGAATAATCATCGCGGGTATCACCGGGATGAATGCTGCGGGAGACGCTGCATCCGCCGTGACGGTTCCACTGCTACAGTACAAGATCATGCTGTCCATCTACGGCTTCTTCATCCTGCTGGCACCGCTTGTCCTCAAGCTCTACCTGTCCTTGGGTCCAAAGAAGCCCGTGTTCAGCGGCTCAAGGATCATTCCCATTCTCTACATCATCCCCATAGTCATCGCTGCCGTCATGATGGTCCTCATCTCAGGAGCTGGAGGACGTTACACCTATGGACACTCCATCCTCGATCCCCTCGGTCTTGGTTGGGCACTCCCCTCGTAGAAGATTTATTAAATGTACAAAGAATAGGTGACCATCTTGCAACTTCTTCTTCAGACACTGTTCTACATCATGTTTCTACCGGCGTTGGTAGGCGTTATTCTCTTCCAGCTGAGACGTGAGAGGTGGGGTGTCGTCCTCATCGACATGACGACCCTGCTCTTGACCATCAGCCAGATCATCCTTGCTACCCTGCTCCTGACCCTACAGCCGGAGTTCGAGATCGTACACAAGTCATCTGCTGCGTGGATGAATACATGGCAGAGGATCGGGGCCTCGTGGACGGACAGATGGGGCTCGTACCACCTGTGGACATGGTTCACGTGGATGTGCCTCTCGGCATTCCACCACAGGCTCAAGAACGGGGACCGGAGGTTTTTCAACCTGTTGAACTGGAGCTCACTGCTGATCCTCTTCCTTCTCATGGGGCAGAGACCGTACAGGGCAGCGGAGACCACAGGATACATGGGGCTGTCACCCTCGCTTATCTCCGTCTGGAACATTCTGCACCCCCCGCTGGCATTTGCAGCCTACACGGGCTACTTCCTCAGCTGGGCGATATCATCATACATCTGGGTATACCGACCGCAGTCGGATTTTAGCGAGAGACTTCTGGCCATCGACGTCCCGATCACGAGGATAACTTGGGTGCTGAACTCGCTCATGATGTCCCTGGGTATCCTGTGGTCGCACGAGTCCAACTGGGGGGGATACTGGCTGTGGGACTCTGTGCAGGTACTAGGGCTTGTCCTCTGGTTGATATCATCACTCAAACTGCATCTCCACGCCCGGAAATCCACGTCTGAGTTCTACAACCTAATCAACCTCACAGGGTTCAGCACCGTGTTCTTCGCCGCGTGGATCATCACCTCAGGGATACTCTCTGGACTGCACAACTACGCACCCTCACCAGTGGCGTGGCTCTTCGTCGTGCTCACGTTCATCACGCTGATCCCCATGGGGGTGGGATTCGTCCGTCACCGGTGGAGGATCAGCTCACCAGTGCAGGTAGATCGTAGCGTTGACCAAGCGAGGTTCTCGGGTCTCAACTTGGGCATACTTTCATTCGTGCTCCTCATCTCGGGCAACCTGCTCACCATCCTCCTGCAGGTGCTGATGGCAGTCACTGGAGTGGATGTTGACTACTCACTCCTCTTCCCTTACATCAACTACCTCGGGGTTGCTATGATGATGGCAGGTATGGCCTTTGACCAATTGGTGGAGGAGAGAGGTACGTGGAGGTACATTCCTCCCGCAATCTCTGCACTGGCCATAGCCGCATTCCTCCTCATGGACTACAGATTCGCCGAGGGCTGGGACAGGTACGCCCAGTTGCTGACACTCTTCCTCGTCGTCACCACGATCGTAGCGATAGTGCAGTCGCTCCCGAGGGATCGCCAGAGGTTGAGGATCAGGGTAAGCCACATGGCCTTCGCTCTCGTTCTCCTCACCGTCGTGGCCAACGGAGCAGGACCTGCGGTGCACACCCGGACGGTCTTCCCACTGGACATCGGGGAGGAGAGGGATCTAGGGGCATACACCATCCGTCTGACGGGAGTGACCGACGACAGCGGTCCCCGGGGAACCGTCCTCTCAGCCAACGTGTATCTGACATCCGGGTCGATGAGCTGGGAGGTCAGCACAACTTTTATCTCACAGGAATTCTACGGGGGCTTCATCAGACCCGTCTCAGTGCTGCTGCCGAATGGCAAGGAGGTGTTCATCACCCTCTCTAACGACCCCTTCAGAACCGAACTGGGTAGGATCTCTGGGGCCAACATGATCGTCGAGGAGTACATCCTTCCTCAAGGACTGTATCTCGGAATAGTCCTCTTCATCGCAGTGCTAGCCATCCCGCGCCGTGAGATTCGGACGGATCAGTAGAGCTTGTGGATTCCTCAATCTTCGAGAAGTCATCTTTATTACCTGCATCGTCCCAAAGGATTCTAATGAGCATAGATATATCCGAGAGGCAGAAGCAGGAACTGGTGAAATTATTGACCGACATCTCGCGGCAGTGCGACCTTGAAGCGCTGGGAATCGTGACCCGGGAGGGCATCTCCCTCGCTTTCTTCGCGGGCGCGGGTGCCGATGCCGACCTGCTGTCCGCCATCTCAGCGGCAATCGCATCCACGGGGGAAAACGTCATCGACAAGCTGCAGCACGGCCACCTCAACGACGTGATGATCAGGGGCTCCAATGGCTTCACCATCCTCGCCACCGCAGGGGACCACATCCTTATCGGCAGCTCTCAAGAGCTTACCGCTGTCGGTCTGACGCTGAAGACAATCAGGGACGCAGTACCCCATCTCAGAGCGATCCTGACCAATGCCATCTTCTAATTCTATAGGAATCATCGTGTGCCTCTGGTGGATCTTGGCACATGAGCAATTCGAAGAAATAATTGTTCACAAAATCTAACTCGCCTCTCCCATGGGATGCCCTTAAAAACTCGCTCGACGAAAATATAGTATGGAGCTGACAGAACGGTAGAGGGTGAGGTTACAGCAGATTGCAAAGCATGCTGCTCACCTTCGTAAGGTTCCCAATGAGGTGAGGTGGAGGTATTTCTTCGAGTTTCAGGATGTCACTTACAGGAGGTATATACAGGGCTTTCGGGACAGGTACCCGGAGTTGTCGGACGAAGAGATCACTGAACTTATCAAGCAGGAGACTTTGAGTAGACATGGTAAGCGGTTACGATGACTTGTTCTCGAGGGCTGTTAAGTGCTTGGTGAACAACAAGATTCCTTTTGTCGTTGTGGGGGGAGCGATTGTACCATATTATGGAAATCTGAGAGCAACCCAAGGTATCGACCTGATGCTGTTGGTGGAAGAAGGAACAGAAAACCTAGAATTCCTCGTAGAATGCTTCAATGAGAATGGCATCTCCATCTCTTCAGAGGATATGACAGAGTGTATAACAGAAAACATCCCTGTATCAGACTTTGACACGAAGACATGGGTGTACAGGCTGGATATCAAGAGAGTGAATACTCCGTTTGACAGAATTACCTTCGAGAACCGAAGATATGTTATGTTAGAAAACATGGAGGTTCCCATCTCCTCCGTCGAGAGCTTGATTGCAATAAAAGTCTCTGACGGTTTCCGATCGGATCAAGACATGGAGGATATCTCCTCGATCATTGATTCGATGAACATTAAGGACCTAGATCTGAATCTGCTGCAACTGGCTCTTCAGCTACTAAACGCTAAGGAACAATTACTTGACTATCTAGATCAATTGGGTACGGAAAACTGTAGGCAATTAGCAGAACTCCTGAGAGAATGAGAGATAAATATACATTCACATGAGTCCTAAAGGTCACTTCAGAACTCCAGTGGATCACGAGGTAGGATACACGACAGAGTAACGGCTCACTTTCTGTCAAGAATCTCCATCAGCTTTCGGGTGGTGTTGACGTTCCTAATCGTCATCTGTCGATAGATTTTCCTAGATATAAGCTTCTTCAGTCCGCTCCTTCCAAGTTTCGTACGATCCAAGCTCCAAAGAATTGCCCCGGGCACGTACTTCACGATGTCCACCCCCTCCCTGATCGGGAGCTCCGCCAAGACATTGCCCTTGTCCTCCCACAGGAACATGACCTCGCTCTTCGTCGCCTTGTCGTTCGTCCAGTCGGAAGGTACTGAATCCGCTATCCTCCTGAACTCCTCCTTGGACTTGACCAGAACCCTGATGTCAATTCCAAAGTCACGCTCGATGGCGTCGTGAATCAAGCGTTCCTGCTCCTCTGCGGAGAAGTCCGTGCGGTAGATGACGTTGCCAGTGTTGATGTACGTGGTCACGTCAACCATCCCTATCCTCTCGAAGGTCTGCCTGAGATCGGCCATAGGGATCTTGTTCTTTCCCCCGACGTTGATTCCACGCAGGAGGGTGATGTAAGTTTCCACAGAGCTGGATACTCCCCTCACTTCTAAAGTCTGACGGAGGTTCTTGAGAGTGATACATCTGGGGAATTGGGTGAGATGATATCCAACAGGAGGAAATCCAACACGGTGCAAGGGTATTGGAATACAGCAACCCCAAATCTAGGAATGATGGTTACACACCACGGGACAGGGACCTGATCAGGGCAGCAGTTGAGACCACACCCGATCTGAAGTACGGGATGTCGAGGTTCTCGTTTGGAGCGTGGTTGTTCTCGTCCGGTAGCGCGTAGGGCACGAGCACGACGTCCATCCCGAGGATCTCGGGGAACGACTGGAGCGGGAGAGAGCCCCCCAACCGGGGAACCAGAACTGGCTCCACACCGAATCCAAGGGTGAGTGCATGCTGGACGATGTCCTTCCACTCGGACAGGAGCGAGGATCTCGTG
>JALWRB010000261.1 GCA_027077875.1 Candidatus Heimdallarchaeota archaeon | reverse complement strand
AACAGCCATGACTCCACCTAAGTAGTACAGGGCAGTGTAACTTGGATTCACAAAGATTTCAACATTGAGAGAGGCTATGATCTCGTTGTTTCTGATCCCAATGAGAACATTATACGTTCCTGGTCTGACAGTATCAGCCACACTAATTCCTACTCTCATTTCAGTCTCTCCACTAGGTGATAAATCAGCGCTGAAACTCTCACCTGTTCCAATACCATAGGTGAAAATTGTCTGGGCGAATGAGTCAAAGGTCATATTCTTCAGAGTCCCTGATTTTAGCTTTACCCGGAAAGTAAGCTCCGAAATACCCCCATTATCGATTCTGTACTCCTGTGGTACTATCTCTAATTTTGGCACATTGGAGTCGGTGAACTCACTTATTATTCCGTTGTCAACCTCGGCAAACCACACTCGTTCTCCATCTGTAGCCATCCATTGGGTATTCGAGGGATTTGCACGAGTTGTGGGGTATTCATTTATCGTGAAGGAGACCGGGTCCATCTGTCCCATCCAATTTACAAAATGCTCACTGAACCAAATAGATCCACTGTCGACAATCTTTATCTCATTTATCCCTGAAATTGGATATCCAGAGTCAGGTGTTACAGTGAACTTCGAGTCAAACGTTTTCGAGCTCTTATTATACCACGCAATTTGATCTCCACCATGAATCCCCAACCAAAGAAGATCTCCGTCTACAGTGATGTCTACAGGTCCCGGCATTTCATCAGGAATCTGGATCGGATCAAGTTCATTGAATGTGCTGGGATCAAATGTTAGAATACTTGCTCTCCCGGTTTCGAGGAGATATAGCTTGTCTTGATCATATGCAATCCCGAGAGGTGCACAACTTACCGCACCGCACTCGAGCTTCTTCTCCTCCAAGAGTCCCGTCTCCATGTCGAGTTTTATGATCTTGTCCCCTAGCCACTCGGAGACCCAAATACTACCGAATGCATATTCGATATCTATGGGTGCTGAGTTAAGTGTGGGTATTGAATGGATCTCAAAAGTTAGTTCGGTTGTATTGAACATACCTATATAATCGAGTTCATTCTTTACAATCTCGAAGTCATAATCTGTAAACCAGATATTATGATGGTCATCCAATATTATCTGGTTAGGTGTGATTCCGTCATCTCCTGTATAGTAGCGGGTCACATTTTCAGTTTCCATCTTCATGGAATACAAATATGGTGAAGCAAGAATTGTGTACCAGAGTGAGTCATGTTCCTCGTCATAGAGTACATCAAAAACCTTTGCAGACGATCCATTTTCTTCTATCGAGTAATCCGTTCTGAAGGTAATTTCCGCCTCTTCCACAAGCTTTGAACTTGGGAACACCTCTATGGACCTCCCAGGATATGGAAAAGAGATGAGAATAATTAGAAAAAGTACTGTTATTCCCTTCAAGCACTCACAACCATGTATCCGTAGTGATCAGAATGTCCGACTCCACAGAAGACCGTACAGTAGAAAGTGAAGTTCCCCGTCTTGTCAACGGTGAATTCTATGGTGGTGTATTCTCCAACAGGAATCACGTGGTTCCTGACACCGAATTCCTTAATCTCAAACCCATGGGGGACATCAAGAGATTTGATGTGGATGACTAGGTGCTCCCCAACTGTCACGTTGAGGGTCCGTGGGATGTACTCAAACTGCTTTGCCTCCATGTAGATATCCTGAGAATCCCCATAGTTTGTCTCACTAGGTATAAGAAATACTCCTGCCAGTGTGATCGAGATAACTACTGCGGATATTCCAAAGAAGAAAAATGATCTTCTGTACTTCTGATCCATCTTTTCCTCTCCTATATCTCATGGATCAATGATCCAATATAGAGTATCACGAATCCCAGTCCAAATGACAGATAATACTTCAGCATATTCTTCTGGGACTCCACCGGAAAGAATTTTGGAATAATAAACATCACCGTGGCGAATGAGGCAGCATAGAAGTAGGCTATGAACTTGCCTACAGCACCACTGATTACATATCCAAAATATACTCCCGGAATAATCGTAATCCCAGCTATGATGCTCAATCCAATAGCCTGCACCGGTGTGACCTCTTTTCTCTTTAGAATTAGTGCAGCTAGGGTGAATCCCTCCATAAATTTGTGGATGAGGAAACTTGCGATTGGGAAGAATCTGAGTGCAGGTGCAAGACCCTGTTGAAGATTGAAACCCATGATTATTCCTTCAGAGAAGCTGTGGAAACCAAGTCCAATTGCCCACAGGATATACAGGGTCATATCGTTCTTCTCCATCTCATCAAAGAGTACAAAGCCAGCATATACGATGGTCACGATTGCAAGCATCAGAAATGTAACTAGGTTCTGTGATAGGGTGTTAGTGGAGGAGAACTCTTGAATACCAAGAAATCCAGATAGAGATAGGTAATCAAATATCAGGAATACTATTACTCCCAGAGAGATCCCGTCTGTCAGCTTGTGATCATCTCCCTTCCAGTCTCGCAGGTTCTTTATCCCAAAATAAGTCATAATTCCGAGCAGTAGGGGGATCCATCCTGATCCAACAGCGATAAAGATAACTCCCATAACCCCAATATCCCCGTTTGCTGTGAAATCATCACCTCCTGAGTGTGCTGACACAAATTGGAACACGAGTATTGCTAAAGATAGTAAATAGAGGCTGAACTCTCTTAATTTCACTAATTTTGCTACCGCTGATCACTTTAAAAATTCTATGACTGCACAATTTATCCTGTTATCCTGTGCAATAATCTAACTCTGACCTGTCAATTATTGGACTATGTGAATGGAATTTCTATAGGTTGTACATTCTTGATTTTGTTGAGTAGTACGCGTTGAGTACGCGATCAATGAGATCCTCAGTTCTACTCTCTATGACCCTGACCTTAAGACCTCTTAACTTCCGCTTGAAACTGTTTATGTTTTCCAACCGTTTGTTTAGCTCGTAGCTGTAGAGACCTTTTGACAGTGGATCTGTGAAATCTATCACCTCGGGTTTTCCTGTGTCAGGATTTATGAATTTGATTTTACCAAGTTTGTCAGGTAGGACAAATTCTCCATAGTCCGAGATCTGCAGAAGCTGAACTTCGTGCTTGAAAGCTCTCGCTATCCTGAAACCACGTAATGTATTCTCTAAGTCGTCGTGAAGATCTGATATTACAAGGATCAAGCTCCTCTGATTCAGCGAAGTCGCCACTTCCTTGATTGCTTCCCCTATATTCGTAGAACCCATGGGGATTAGATTCAGCAGTTGTCTGTAGATGAAAAATTCATGATGGACTCCCCCTTTCGGAGGTATATAGATCGAGACCTGATCGGAAAAAGCACCAAATCCTATAAAGTCCTTGTTCTGAGTTGTCGCATGTGCCAGGCTCGCAACTGCCTCGATGGCCATGAGTATCCTTGCTCTCTCCTTACCGATCAGCATTGATGCCGAAGCATCAAGGAGGAGTACGACATTGGTGTTACGTTCAAGGTCGTATTCTTTAACTATGAGATTTCCATTTTTCTTGGCTGTTGCCCTCCAGTCTACATACTTCACATCATCGCCGACAACGTACTCTCGCAGGTCTGCAAAATCGGTTCCTTGACCGCGGTACAATGATCTTCTATTTCCAGTCAAGAAACTGGCAACCTTCTCTCTTGCAAGGATAGACAGTCCTTTAACCTGCTTTGCCAATAGTTCTGCCTCGGAGGTCACTCTACCTCAGCTCCAGTGCGAGTTGCTTCCCAACCTTTTCTGCATGATGTAACTCTTCCTGATCTGGTACATAGAGTGTGTCCCAGATCAATCTATCAGCTACTGCGAGGAAATTGAAAGAATCTTGGTTGGGTTGTCTCTTTGTTCTCTCCGACCAGTAGCTCATTAACTCCTTGGGTGTAGGAATCAAGATGAGTTTTTCCTCGTCGAATGACGATGTGTACCATGTCAGGAGCTCGAAGTAATGCTTAGCCACCATGACCGCTATCTCTCCTCCTTTCTTGGCGATGACGCTCTTATCAATGATTAGCTGGCCATCGTCATCGGTTATGATGGTATCCTCTTCGAGTGATTTCTCATACTGAATCCTCCTTCTTCTCTTCCGTATCTTCATAAGGTACAGAGTGACAAATATGTTAACAGGTAGTATCTGGTACATATGGTCAACGGTTCTGATCTTGTTTGACGCCAGCAGGGGGTCAATGCCCCTATTGGCTATGAGAAGAAAGCTAAGTGGGATCATCAGAAGCTGAATTATAACGACGAATGCGAATGCAGGTTCGTTCCCTGTTCTGAATACGAGTCCGAGGGAGAAGAAAAGCATAATAGCTCCGTATGCAGTAACGAATGAGATCACCCCCTCTTCTCTGATATATCCTCCTATAATCGCTGCAACAAAATATCCTAGGATATGAAATACCATCGCATAGACGGGTATGTTGTCGATGTAGGTGACTGAGAGGAATCCGAGGTAGAATATACCTGCAAATAACGCGCTAGTCAAAGAGTAGAGCATACCCTCGACCCTACGGAGAGTTAGACCTGATCCCATTCTAAGAGCTTTGTCTTGGGCGCTATACATCTTTCTTAACTTGTTTGCTTTATCCGCACTTACAAGTCCAATGAGTGCCCCAGAGATAATTAGAAAACCCTCTGTTACCCCTTTGTAAAGAGTGGCTTGATCAATTCCATACAGTGATAGTACGTCGTTCATGATTGAATCAGGCATGGCAAATACCGAGAAATACACCACTGCGAGAAGCCAACCATGGAAAAATGCAGTTTGCGCTGATTTTAGTGAAATCATTGTAGGGGTGAGATCAGACGGATTCCAGTTCGCATCCTTGGTGAAAAACGAGAACCGGACTTTGATGAAATTTAGTCTGATCTGCTGAAATGAGTAGGACATAAGTGAGAATATCAAGGGTATCAAAAGCATGATAGTAACACTCAAAAATGAGAGCT
>JALWRB010000260.1 GCA_027077875.1 Candidatus Heimdallarchaeota archaeon | reverse complement strand
CCTCCTAGGTCCATGAGGGTCAACTTGATCATATGACCGTCGATCTCTATAGATTTAACATCCATAGATGCACCTACAGTACTAAGATGCTGCTTTATGAAGTTCTTTCCCATTATTGCTCTCCTTATAGATGTCCTTCCAACACCACTGTTACCAAGCAGGACAAAGTTAAAATTGGTCATCTGCTGTTCAGTCTTGGTATTGATTATCTCGGAGACGGTGCTACTTGTAATTTCTCTTACAATTTTCTCTGGGGGGCTAACCGGTTTACTCACAGATGACAGTGCGATATTGGTCGGAGACTTCAATCCCTTAGTGTCCTCCATAGTGCTTACGGGACTGTACTTGACAAATTTCGAAGGATCCACAGCTGTTGAACTTACTTTTCCGAGAGGTGTAGGTTCTATAACTTTGTACTTATTGGCGTCATCCAATCCTGCAAATTGAGGTTGTGTCATCTGATCGCGTGGTTTAGAGACAATGTCCTCGAGCTCGTTCTTAAAATTCTCATCTGTTTGAAGGAGGTTGATTTCTTTCTCAAGACCTCTCTCTTCACCTACCTGCTCCTCTTTAGATTCGGTATCTGTGCTAAGGTGTTTGGTGGGCTTGTGGTGTGTATTTCTTGTAGCCACTGGATGGATTTTGCCGATATTGTTCCTTGTGATTTCTCTGAAGTTAGCTGCTATGGATATGGATCCAGAAAGTGTCTCTTCGGATCCTTCAAAGAACTTCTGGATAAGCTCAGGACTTATCCCCTTCTTCTTTCGCTTCTCTGCTTTCCCTGATACCAAGGTTTTATTGACCCTTTCCACTTCGTTGTTGTAGTAGTCCAGATTCTTCTTGTACTCCTCTTCGCTCATCTGACCAGATAATGTCTGCTGGTACAATGAGTTGATCCACTCATAAAGTTCATCGAGGTATTTCTTCATGTCAGGCGAAGAGGATTTACTGCTCACTATAGATAAGAAGTGAACGTTCTCATAAATTCCTTTCGCCTATGTTCGTGGTTGTTGCATCGACCTAAGGAAGTTTTTTGACAGTCGCAGAATAATCCCATCTAATTTTCCAATTTGATACATGCCCTAGGTAACAGATAAATTACCTCGAAATAATGGCACTTGTCTAATGACTTCCATAGAATATTTCCTCAATGAATTACTGATCTTTGGATTCTACCTACTAGGATTCATTCTAGTGTACAATATCTTCCTCAAGACGATGTTCAGGAAGGTACTAAGAGCATCTAGAGTAACTGCCTCCGCCACAAATTTAATAATCATTGGAAGTTCTATCTCATCGTTCTCTACTCTCCTCGTCATTATGGTATTGACGAGCCAAGGACAGAGTTTGAAGCTTTTCGACCTCACCTTCGCTTTTCTCATGTTAGCCACTATATTCATTACGTCTATTCTCCTGAGCTGGAGAATTGAGCAGAAGGTAGCCAGACCTCTTGATGCTGTAGTCAAGCAGTCAAGCAAGTTCAGGATGGGAGACCTCCGAGAGACTGCACTCAACATCAAGGGTGTGGGAGAATCTCAAAAACTTCTGGAGGAGAACCGTTTGCTCGCCAAGACCATCAGAGTACTTATCGAGAATGTAAGATCGACCTCAACCCAAGTCGCGGATTCCGCGGAGGAACTTGCAGCGGGTAGCGAGGAAGTAGCTGCCACTACAGAGGAAGTCACGGGAACTATTCAGACAATCGCAGAGGGCGCTGCGGATCAGGTACGGCAGCTTGAGGACATATCCTCCGAGCTCTCGAACATGGTGGATATCGTAGAGGATGCAATACGCCAGATTGACACAACCTCGAATATCACCCTAGATCTTGCAGAGCAGACTAACCTCGTTGCCTTGAATGCAGCAATCGAAGCAGCGAGGGCGGGTGTAGCAGGTCAGGGATTCCAGGTGGTTGCAGAGCAGGTGAGGAAACTGTCTGTGGAGTCTAAGTCTGCGTCAAACCAAATTAGTGAGACGACGAATGAGATCAGTATGAACATCAGGGATGCAGTTCAGAAGATTATCAATGCCGTAGAGAAGATCAACGGCGTGGCAGAGAACACCGCGGCATCATCCGAGGAGGCTGCGGCCGCTGCGGAAGAACAATCCGCGTCTCTACAAGAGATCACTGAGCATGCACAGAAGCTTTCTGAACTTGCTGATAAGACTACAAATATTATTAAAGATTGGAGAATCAACTAATTAAGGGATAGACCTTGAAATCAATTATTGGAAAGGGGGTAATAGTTGATGACTCTCATTACGTTCAGAGCCTACTAGAGACCATCCTACTAGAGAATAATTTCCAGATTGTAGGCACGGCACAATCGGGTAAGGAAGCGTTTAAGAAAGTTGCAGAAACCCGCCCTGATGTAGTCTTTCTGGATATATCCCTCCCCGATCTGTCAACTGGCGAAATTGTCCGGGGTCTTCTTTCGATCAACCGGAACATGCGGATAGTGATCATGGGATCTATCGCAGTCCAACGTCCAGTCCTCCGTCTGATTAACCAAGGAGCTAGCGATTACATCCCGAAACCAGTAGTGAGGAGTCAGGTGGAATACCTGCTGAAGAAAATTGAACTTGAAGACAGGTTCCAGCGAATGAGTAGACTGGAAATTGTCGTCTACCTTCATGGTATTTACTACGCAGAGATAATCAAAACAGCTTCCATGGAGATGACAAAGGAGGTGACCTCCGCGGTCACAAAGCCTCTGAAACGTCTGATGAAGCAGTACCCAGATAGGTACACCATAGACATTAACACAAAACGCATCTTCGTTCATATAGACGAGAGTGAGACTCACCTGATCAAAAAGGTCTACCGTCAGGTGAACAATCTCTACCGAAGTATCCTAAGGAATCTGGAGAAATTCATGGATCATGAAACACTTATCAGCTTCCTACAGGAGGCCTTTCAGTCTTTTGGCTATATTGCTGGGCATATCTACTCCGAGCTTGAATACAATTTTCCAACATGGAAACAGTATTCTCCCTCATTTGTCAGCTCTACAATAACAGAGAGAGGAAAGGTCATAGAGTACATCCCTATGGCCAATTTCACTTGGAAATCTGAACCTATCTATTCAAACGATACCAGCAGATTAAACGTCTACAGAATCGCAATGAATTTCGACCCAAGATTCGCACCGAAATTCCCACGTAAGATCAAGAGGGACTTTGAGATATTTGGGATTTACTCGATCTTCGATGATATCGTGGGACCGAAGACCGCTATTATCTACCCCCCTCCAACGTCTACACTTGTTCAGGAGCAACTGAAGGATATCCCCAAGCTACTGGATTTGACTGGAGCTCGTGAACTGGAGCCGTTCATTCATGCCTCTGAGTCCTTCGCCAGTGTTAATCTCGTCTTCTCTACCGAACGTGAGGATATGCGTGGGTCATACTTCGATCAGATGCTGTCTATTTGCGTAATGCCCCTCGACATCAATGTCCTTGGTAAGCTCTCACAGCTCAAGGGTATCCTCAGGGCAATTGTTGCACAGATCTCGGAGAGTGTCCGTAGCATGTCCGCAGCCGAGATAAACAATCTAGGGAAGTACAAGAGCGAACCTTCCGAAATCATCTCTGAGCTCGTGGACGAAGTTCGTAGATTTGTTTGAGCGAAGATGATTAAACTTTCGGCGCTCCATTCAACTACCCTCTATACACATTTAACCTGCTGTTTGTCCAGAAATTATTGAATTGTCAAATAAATTCACATAAATCTAGAATATAGGTGATGATCTAAAATTTCTCCCGATTTTCAGAAATTTCTTGGAATCACCCCTGTAAAATTCACTACAATTTTTATATAACTTGTTTGAGACAATCTTAGACGAAGCATCGATTGATCACTCATGAAGTGCTGTCTACCCAAAAGGGTTGATCTTATGAGCGAATACGTAGAATCTGTAATGAAAACAATTCTCAAAAGAGATCCTAACCAGCCCGAATTTCATCAGGCTGTCAAAGAGGTACTCGGGACAATCGAGCCTGCACTTGCTGCTCACCCTGAATACCAAGAGCACTCCATTCTGGAAAGGATTACCGAACCAGAAAGAGTTATCCAATTTAGAGTACCTTGGGTCGACGATTCTGGAAAGACTCGTGTCAACAGGGGATTCAGAGTTCAATTCAACTCAGCAATTGGTCCATACAAGGGAGGACTGAGGTTCCACCCCACAGTCAATCTGTCCATCATCAAGTTCCTCGGATTCGAGCAGATCTTCAAGAACTCCCTCACTACTCTCCCAATGGGTGGCGGTAAGGGAGGATCAGACTTCGATCCCAAGGGCAAGTCCGACGCAGAGGTTATGAGGTTCGCACAGAGCTTTATGACTGAACTCTACAGGCACATCGATGCAGACACTGACGTCCCTGCTGGTGACATTGGTGTAGGTGGTCGCGAGATTGGTTTCCTCTTCGGACAGTACAAGAAGATCAAGAACGTGTTTCACGGAGTTCTAACTGGTAAGGGTCTGAACTACGGAGGCTCGCTCGTCAGACCTGAGGCAACCGGTTACGGTACTGTCTACTTCATGAGGGAGATGCTCAAGGTTAAGGGCGAGAGCTTCAAGGACAAGGTTGTTGCGATCTCTGGATCTGGTAATGTCGCCCAGTACGCAGTACAGAAGGCGAACCAGCTTGGTGCAAAGGTTGTCACTCTCTCTGACTCCAGTGGATACATCTATGACCCTGACGGTATCACCCTCGGTGAGAAGTGGGAGTTTGTCATGGACCTCAAGAACAACAGGAGAGGAAGGATTAAGGAGTATGCAGAGAAGTTCGGTGTTGAGTACCACGCAGGTAAGAGGCCCTGGGAGGTCAAGGCAGACATCGCACTTCCCTGTGCTACACAGAATGAACTCGATGGAAATGACGCGAAGAAGCTGATCGAGAATGGGCTCATTGCAGTTGCTGAGGGTGCAAACATGCCATCAACACCTGAGGCAATCGACCTGTTCATCGAGCACAATATCCCCTACGGTCTCGGTAAGGCTGCAAACGCAGGTGGTGTCGCAACCTCTGGTCTTGAGATGTCACAGAACAGCCAGAGGCTCGCATGGAGCTTCGATGAGGTTGACAAGAAACTTGACTGGATCATGACCACCATCCACAAGGTATCTTACGAGACTGCTGAGAAATATGGTTCACCCGGGAACTACATGGTCGGTGCCAACATCGCTGGTTTCACCAAGGTTGCAGACGCGATGATTGCACAGGGTGTAATCTAACCTCGGAGTTTATAGTAAAATTCTCTAAACTTCTTGTGAGATTTCAACAATCCATATTTGAAACTTAAATCAGTGAGGACATTTAGTATCCGACTTAGCTCAGTCCCTCTACTGCTCGGTGAGACGAGAAGAGCAAGTAACTCATCATATGTGTACCTTCCTGGGAAAAGAGGGAGGAGGAGCTCAAGAAGTCTTTGAGGATCATCTCCATTTACCTGTTTCAAACTGTCGTGGAAGGTAGATCTCACTGCGAGAAAAACATCTATAGGGTACCCATGTCTTACAATGTCTCGGCCAGTCTGTGTAAGCTCGTACCGATAGATCTCCCACTCTCCCTCGAATTTATACTCAAGGGAATTCTTCCCGGTACAAACCGTGAGCAAACCTAGGTGTTGAAGTCCGCTGATTACCCCTAATCCTTTTAGCCATTTCCTAATTTGCCACAAGTCAAGGTTCAAAGAATAGTAATTTCTGAACTTGGTCAGGAAGAGGATTGTGCCTTGACAGGGGATTGACGGGAAGAACGGGGTACAGTTGCACTGGATTCTATCTCTCATCAATCTAAGTTTGTGGCGAGTGATAGATCCATTCTCAATTGTATCCAACAAGACCATGGATTCTCCCATAGATGACTCAAATAGGTTTATTGACTGGATGGGGATCCTCAAATAGTGATTCTGCAGTGCAATGTATCCTCCCATATCCAGTACGCCATAGAGAAAGAGTGTCTGGAGATCCCTGTCCATTCTCTCCCAGTCTATTGTAGGAATATTGCTAAGAATTTCAACTATCTCGACCTCTGTCAATCTCCTAAGCACTCTAATGACGATCAAGCAGATCTCCATCATTCTCTGAACTGATAGAAATGTTTCTTCATGGTGGGCTCCGTCCTTGATCTTAACCAGAGTATTATCTGGAAGGAAGAGCGGAGTGAATCGTGTCCAGTTTTTCTGGAAGAACATATTGGAGACGAGGACAATTGTCCTATCGCCAGAAAGTTCATCAATGTCGTCAATGATCCTTGAGCCCTTGGATCTTTGCAGAAACGTATCATCTCTTAATTCAACTGTCTCGTCCTCCATAAGCTGGTCATCATAGTACCGAGGGAGAACGCTAATCCCTGCCCAGTAGTACCGTACTCTCAGAAATCCTAAAATACCAGATAAAGCCAAGAACCGCTCGTCCACGCGGTCAAGAACCAGTATGACCATCCTTTCCCTGCTCACGAGATCCTTGAGGAAGTTCCAGTCAAGGGCTTCTTGGACTGTAAGAAAGGTTGATCTGAACTCATCTTCTATGGTCTCGACGACCTCTTGATCACGGCAGATTACATATGTCTCCGGGTCCATGAGAAGATCGTACCTCTCCCTCCACTCGAGCTCACCCAGTAGTAAGTTCTCTGAGATATTTCCTCTTGAGCTAAGGATCTCTATCACGCTAATCACTCCAAGTATCCAATGTTTGACAGTATCGGTTGGTAAGACGATGAATCCTCGATGTCCTTCTCATTCATTGGTTCATTTCTCCTAACCTCGAATAATAACAAGATGGTGAGTTGAACAGTCGCTAATATCATTACATAGTACAACCCCATCGTGGGGTAGAGCGCCAATGAGGTGAGTCCAATTGAGAGGAGCATGATCATCAGATTCGGGTTACGTTGTATTACCGTGACGAGTGGGAAGATGACCTCTTGCCCACGAGGTCTGCCCGTGAGGAAGAGCGAGATGATGATCCACCACGTGAATAAAACTGCCAAAATCCGGGTCATACCCAAGTTCATCCAGAGACTGATTAGGTTCTCCGACCACATCCCCAAGAAAAGTGGGAGAAGGACGAAGATATAGCTGGAGTATCCAAGTATGAACGAATCTTGGAAGTCCCCGTCTGTCCTCAAATCAGTTGATCCAGAGACAATATACTTAATAGATGTCCTAGACGTGATTTTGTACCCGAGAGCGGATGCAACGTTAATGAGCAAGAGCCGTTTCGTTATCCCTCCTAAGAAGAAGATCTGGTACAAGAACTTCCGTAGATTATATGTAGAGTAGACCCTGATCCTGACAATACGAAGCATCTTCCCCACGAGAAAGAGGACTACCATCTCAATCACCTCATAGATTGATGGCGCTAGGGTAGTAATGGTGATTATTTTGACGATGTACCAGACAATGTCTACAAGATCTGTTATTTCGGTAGGATACCACATGTTAGTCACCTCCAAAGTAGTCGTTGAGAGACTGTTGTCCCTCAACCTCCATCTCGAAACGGATTCCTAGGGGTGAGAGGAGGGGGCTGATAACCTTCTGAAAAGTCGTGATGTAATACTGCCAGTCCACTTGGTCACTCCTGATGTGCTTTGGCCGCATGAATGAACATGGTAAGAGACTACCTTTCTTCTCCTCGAGGTTGGGGAAGACATTGTTCGTGACCTCGATGCTGAACTCATTACACTTGACTCCTAGGAAGATCAAACCCTGCTTGATCTCATGCATAAAGCTAGGATTCTCCAAACACTCATTTAGAGCAAGAGTTACAGCGGGGGTCTTCTTGTCATATTCCTCTGGAGATTTACTCAAGGTGAACTGTGTTGCCAAGTTCTCGAACTCTATACTCTGGCTCTTGAGCTGTTTGTAGATCGAGATGACATACTCGAGAACCTCCCGTTTGATCCGCGGAAAATCGTCCTCATCAGTGATCGTAGAGTAGATGTCTAGAATCCTTGTGAAGGCATTTCTGATAAAAACTGGTGTATTTGACTTCTTCCCCTGCAACCCCTTGACGATGATCCCTCCGGACTTTGTCACACCGAAATAATTTTTCTTCTTATTTGTTAGGAAGAGAACCTTGAAGTCGTAATCTATACCTAACTCCATCTGGTGGAGAATGAGCATCTCGAAGAGGATCTCATCCATCTCGTCCTTGTTGGTGTTGTATAGAAACAGGGAGTCTGTATCCCCGTAAACAGCTATGGCGCCCCTGTCCTCTACAACTCGCTTAAATGTCAGTAGTGCATTCCTAGCAAATGCAGTGGTAGCCTCCGCAGCTGGTGGGCAGAACAACGGAAATATATCCGTTCCTAACACCCCGTAGGAGGCATTGATGAAGACCTTGAGCGCAGCTTGGATCATATTGTACTGGATCTTCATTCCCGGGTCCTTCTCCTTCTTAGCAAGCTTCTTGTACCATTTCACCCTGAGGTCACGGACATAACCGACGAGCGATGACATTATAGATGTGTGACGGCGGCACACCCAGTGTGAGAGACCCGGGACCACATTTTCTCTGCAGATCTTGTGACCTCTTCCCTCACATCGAATAGTGTCATAACCGAGATTCCTTGACTTGATGACACTGGGATAAAGCGAAGCGAAATCGTAAACCACTACATCCCACCACACTCCTGGCTTTGGATCGAGGACGATCGCCCCTTCATACTGTTTTCCGTCAATGCCTGCAGAGCTCTCGAACCCTCCCTTGATTCTCTGGATATCTTCGTTTGGCGGCATGAAGTAGCCCTTTCTTTGGTGGTTATACGCTACCCATTGCAGTAGCCATGCGCTTATCGCCCTTCTTATGAGAAAGGAGAAGGTGAATTTCCCCAGTCTCATCAGGAGGATCATCAGAAGCCATATGAGGTAGTTGTTGTACTCGAAAAGTTTCTGCGTAATCACCACATCTTTGATCGTGTACCTCACGGTATCGTGGAGATCCATCTCGTCAAACCAGTCGTCATGCTCCACTTTCCTGACCCCAAGTATCGAGGAGGCGATCTCGTCCAATGTGAAATTCGAGTACTTACCGCCAAAAGCATACAGTCGGATACTTGGTTTCCGGAGAAATTGCAGGAGGTCGAGGTGGATAGTTCCATCGAGTTCCCAGTGCATCTTCGCCTCGTTTCGGATCCGCGAGTTAAGCCCCAGTTTTCTCATCCGGTGGTAAATATACGGGAGGTCAAAGCCGTCACCATTGAAGGTTATGAGTAGGGGAGAGCCGAGGAGTGATTCTTCGAGGTAGAGCAGAAGCTCAACTTCTGTATTGAAGAATTTGACTTCGAGGGTCTGTGATAGGTTTTCTCCTAGCTCGTGATCCTCCTCCTCAATCATCTTCTCTCTCAGTTTCCTTAGGCTGTCTCTGTCCTCCCTGAGGAAAGATGTCTCATCTAGGATCAGTACTTTACGTATTCCTGAGCTTGTGCTTAACCCGACTGCATGGACTGGGTACTCAGCTCGTTCCGGTACTGGGAACACATTCCGAGGGGCTTTGACCTCGATGTCGAATGTCGAGTACTGCGGATTGACCACCTTCGAGTTCAAGACAGGAAGGTTTTCCAGTGCTAAATCAATAAGCTCCGAAGTCTCCCCAAGAAGTTTGCGGCGAATCTCACTTAGATCATCATCTGGAAGTGTGATCTTGATGTCATCCCCTACCGACACCCATGAACCAGGGGACAGCTGTTTCCTGATGAAGTACTGGTGCTGTGGTTGTACGCTCATCTCGAGAATCTGCTCTTTTGGAATCATGGGGTACTGGTCAAGAACCTCGACCTCCGTGATCAATTCCTTTCGGTGATTTAAGGGATTGGTCATCTCAATAGTTCTCGATTGAAAGCTACCGAATCTCCGGTTACCGCGTATTCGAATTATATACCTCTCGTTTTTGTCCTGCCACCTGACAAGGGATGATGTGGAGGGATCGTACATAATACAGTTGAACACACTGTGATCCCGCTCCCAGAAACCATCGAGCAGGAGGAGATTACTGCCCTTCTCAATAACTGGTATGGCACTCCAAGCTCTCATAACATCCCCTCAACTGCGGTGAGTGTGTTTTCAGTAGCCTCTGTATGGTTGAGGAAACTAAGGTGGTAAGAAAATGGGTATATCAGGAGTCCGAGGAAAAGTTTGTAATCGAGAACAGGATTTGTCACATGCTGGACAATCAGGGCAGTCTTCACGGTAATGGACAGGACGGATGAAGCATCTGGTTTGAAGATCTCATCCCATTCCGAGTCTACAGGAACGGAGTTGATGAAGAGGAAGACGACCATGATGATCAGCACGATCTGCACTCCCTGATAATCTTCGAGATTCGGGATGAGTGCAACGATCATCCGTGCTATGTAAATCAGGAGGAAGAAGGGTATGATCACTCTGACAATTATCTCGATCTCCATCGTTTCTCCAGGGAAGAGAATCCTTCCGAATGAGACAAGTGACTGCCGGAGTCCTCGAACCAAAACCCTGAAAGGCTCTTGGATTCTCCCGGGTACAAAAATCCCGATAAGTGTCCCCAGGATGAGACTTACGAGGATATTTAGAAAGAAAATATTGACAATCGAGAGAAGTGTCACTCTACTATCACCTTGAAGTAAGTACTTTCATTATCGAACTCGATATTAACGCACCTATCCTCGGTCAGGAGGTACGACTCCATTCCTAAGGGGTCGAGGTAGAACTCTTCCAGAGCTCCCTTTTTCTTCTGCAGTAGGAACCTTGGAACATATGCTAGTGCTAACCTGATAAGGATGACAAAACTCAAGGCTAGAACAAGGGAGGTATTCATGCTCTGACTTAGAACAAACCTCGACAAGAGATAGCCTGTACCGAACTGTAGGAAGTAGTTCTCGTAGAACCTGCCGGACGATTTATCGTTCTCCTCCCTGATTTCATTATGAGGTATGTGCATGGGCTTTGAGATACTGTCCTCTTTGGTCTCTATCTCGAACTCTCGTGGATTCTCCTTCACAACGGGGACATTCTCGATGGTACTGTCCACTACTGCGTTCTTCATCGTGAATGAATGGGGAGAAATTATTAAAAGGAGAGAGCGTAAGTGTGAAAACTAATACTTCTGGAGAATTATATTCGGGACCATGAGCTTGACTTCCTCCCTAAGATTCTCCTTCTCATCATCTCTGATATTCCCCTGAAATCCACGCTGCATCCGGTAGATATGTCCAAGGCTGAAGGTGATGATGTGATGCACCCTCTCGGATCTGAGGATCTCGTCTCGGAGCACGCTATCCGGGATCTGTGCTATAACTTGTTCCTCCTTCACCTTCTCAGAATACAGTCCTCCAAATACCTCTTGAAACAACATGATTATATTGTTGATCAGAGCGTAGTTCTTGAGATTCAGGATACTAATAGTTCGACGTTCTGATTTCCATGTGTTCAATCTTGTCTTGAGGATTCCTACCTTGTCTGATAATTTTGCAGAGATATCTGTTTTGTTGACCAACATCCTCCCCCACTCCAAAAAGAGCTTGTCTACCAAAGGTAGAATGAAATTCATGTGGTGCTCAGTGGAGTCTATCATCCCAATTATCTCGGTACATTCATCCTTGGACATTAGGCGTATAACATTGTTTGGCATATGTTCTGGCTTAAGATGACACCCGAGGAGCACGAGCATGTAACGTGCGTACTCATCCAGTGATGGGACCAAGCTTGCAACATTTAGCCCAGTCTTGGCTAGGTCAAACTCGTAGAGTTGCTTGACCTGTGATGTAGACAGTCCGATCTCCCGCCGAAAATCCAGTTGATCCTTCAGTCGCTGGAAGTCCCCCAGTGTGAGATTTGATGCTTTGAAGAATAATCGGTTGGCGAGAGGTCCCTTAGCAATTCGGAAAAGTGGTAATCTCAAGATATGTCTCTTGAGATCCGCTGCTTTTTCGCTAAGCTCAACACCAGGTAGGTTCCTGAGGAAATTCCAATGGGATTTCTCATCAGGTTTCACCTCGATAAAATTGAACTCCGGTAAGGGCTCTGCTTCTTCTTCAACAGTCAGGATTGATATTTCATCACCGTTGTTCACGCTGTTCTCATCCCTATGCTCATCTCTTTCATCAGAGGTTAGTTCCTCAGTCAGAACCTCCTCACCGATTTCCTCTTCGGGTTCATCAAAGATCTTCCTATGATCTTCACTGGTGGACACGTCACCCGGTACTACCTTATCCATCTCGGTAACCCTGTCTTCTACTTCTATGAAATCGAGATCCGGGTATACATCTTCTTCGTCTATTTCATCATTGGGGTAAACTGTCAATATCCTGAAAGTATTGGATGTGAACCTTCCATTGGCCGTGATCGGATCTTTGAAGTACAACGTAGGGGACCACAGACTGCTCAGGGCAAGAGCAAGTGGTGACACCACCTGATCTGTGACTATGTGAGCGTACGTAGCCGAGTGAATATGAAGGAATATATTGCTTGTATCGACCATGTACTCATCTTCTTCATGTCCAGTTACCATCCCGAATTCGAGTTTGTCTATGTATTCCCTGATCTCTGAATACGGGGTTTCAAATTGCCTATAGAACCTCACGACATCCATCTTCCTCTCTTCTACGTACTTCTCGCCCGTGATGGTCAGGTAGTCTAATTTGGAATTCTTCGTAAAACCCTTGGAGACCGAGGTGAGTAGACCCCGTTGCTTCATCTCCCCCACCACCATAGAGTACTCACCAGTCTCGATGTAGTCCAGTTCCTGTATCGTGTTACGCCCCCTCATGTCAAGGAGAATCTTGATGATTTTGCTTTCAGTCTCTAACCTTCTGAAGAATTCATCCGAGTCCTCTCTCATGATGCTCTCCTCTCTTCTACCCTGAATCACCGATTTGTAGAATCTATCAAAATCATTGGCGTACTCCTCCACCTCTGTGATGGGTAAGATCACCTCTACTTCTTTTACTTGCTCCGGGACGTAGGGTGTGAAATTACCATTCATACTATTGTCCACTGTGATCGCGAATTCCTTCCCGTCAACTATGAGTGTGGCATCCTTCACAAATTTCGACCCTAGATCCAGTGTGGGTTCTGTCCCAACAACTTTGCTTGCCATGACAAATCGAGACCCTGAGGAGATCCCCAGAAGTTGCTCTAGGATAGGAGGGTATCTGTCCCTATAAGTTGATCTGGTCATGAGATGAGTGAGCAACTGATCATTGATAATCACGAGATCGTATTCCATCCCTCGTTTCTTCGCGAAGAACATGAGAAATCCCAACGCGAGGTAGGTGTCGAACCTCCCAAGTTTCGGGAGATTCGTTCTCTTCCATCTTAGTTCTTCTATGGGATCTCGACCGTCCTTGGAGTCAAGTACCTGTAGGGAGTTGAAGGTGTCAAACAGGACGGAGACGAGTTGTCCGAACTCATCCCTCGTCCCGTGGCTTTCCTTGTTGTCCCTGACGTTGTAGATCCTCTCGGAGAATGGCTTATTTTTCAAGACGCCTCTCCCTGCAATCTCCGAGAGTATGCTCCTGAAAATTCCGGGAGTGATCTTGATCTTCGCAACACTTTCAACTATATTCGAGAGGAAATCTATGAGTGGCGAGTTATCGATGTCCTTGAAATTACCAATAAGGTTGAATCTAAGACTGTCATAGTCTATCGTATGGAATTGGTCATACCTACTGTCCTCCGGAAGCTCACCTATCCATAGTACCCTGCCCTCGTATGACTGGAGGATATGCGCATAGTATTCCTTCAGACTTTTTCTACTTCCCCGGACTCTGAGAGCTCTACCTTGGTTTAGGAAATACTTATCGGCTCTGGAGGTCAGGATATATGGTGATGAATTCTCAGTCGAGAGAAAGTTCAAATCTGGTAACTCTTCGTGATCTTCCTCAAGAGCCCTACCTGAGAGCGCTGAGAGAATTCGATTCACCCCTGCCGAAGTAAAAAGAAGCCTATTTTTCTTGAAAAAGCGATTGGGTAAGAGTATATAATCTCCATTATCTTGCTTGAGCATCCCATGATCTACACGTGCAGGGATGAGAAAGGATGGGGGGCAGATCTTGTCCCTTGTGCTGTCGGTTGTCCTCCTCCAGACGACAATCGCCAAGTATTTTCTTCGCCTCCAAGTTTGCAATATAATGTTAATCCTCCATCCAATCTCTCGTAAAGACTGGCATTTTGCAAGGATGGAATCCTCAAAACTTCTCGCTTGCAAATTCAGCAGATCTGCTTCTGAAACTCTGACCCCAAGATAGCTAACTATTCCGTTATTGCCTTTCTCTGGTTTGACATTGAGAAGCTCCGTTTCCAACGTTAACGTGTAGAATTCTAAAACATCACGACCTAAGATGATGTTATTGGCAGCACTCATTCCTTTCTCCTCCTGTAGGAGACAAAGTAGAGTCCCCATGAGAGTAGGATTACCATCATTGCAATGTCCTGAATTGACATCTCTAAGTCTGGAATGTACGGACGGTTCTCCTCCTTCAGTTGGATGGATACAGATAGGGGTCTGGCATTGCCATATGCGGTAGCATCCACTCTTAGTACATTCTTATCATACAGTCTCACCGACTGAAGTCTAACCGGGAGATTCAGAATCTGGTCGGTGATTACCAGTGACTCTTCGTTGTCATTCAATCCAACTGACACCTCATTCTTTCCACCTGTATCCAAGGACAGTTCGACACGAACCTCCACATCTGCAAGAGTGGAAGAATATGAGATAACAGGAAGTACCAACTCCCAGTCCGCAGAATATCTCTTCTCAAAGTATTCTTTACTATCAAGGAGCTTCAGTGCTGGAAATGCCTGCGTATCTACCGTGATATTCCCATCCCCATAGAACAAGGTGTATCCGTTGTACCTTCCTTCTGAGATCGCCTTCACACTGTCTTTAGCCACCTTGTAAAGCTGAAGATAGAGACTTACACGTACTCTTTCATCGAACTCGTAAGATCCGAAGAAACGGATGGTGGTATTGGTCTCCACGTATATCTCATCTACAAGGGTTCTCCTTGTGGGAGTAATGCTAACGGACTCGGCCGATCTGAATTCCAGGATCAACCTGATCCCGACTGACGCGTTGGCCTCGAAATCAACCCAGTACGAGATAGCTGAGGATCCATCCAGCCTAATTGATGAAAACATAAGGTACTCACTGGACGAGTCGGAGATTGTCAATTCTAGATCATCCAAGAATATGTATCCGCTGGCTCCGTCTGTAGCAGTCGTCATAACAGGGATTGATGGTAGAAAAAGAGCCAGTAACAATATTACACACTTATTTCTCAATAATATCACCTCAGTACAACTGCCCTCTCGAAGCGAAGTCGAGAAAGAACGCCAGTAGTGCAGATCCCAGGAGGTACTTAGCGATGGTCTTTATGTTGTTGATGATCTTCATGAGGACAACCTCCGAGTGATCTCTTCCCAGCGTCCGGCCTTCTCAGTATAGTCGTAGATCTCCCTATTATGGTAACGTGTGATGTGCGTCCTCCACCCATCCATTTCCCTACAGTACTCGGATAACGCCAACGCTAACTTGTTCATCTCACCATGATAGGTATGATCATTCACCCCTCTGATCTTCAGTTTAGACTCGTCCTCCAGGAATTCAGGTGTCCAATACGTCCTGAGGTACAGGGACATTTTGTAGCCCGATGCCCTTGCAACATCGTGGATAATATCCATCAAGATTTTGATTCTGCCTAGAGCCTTCGGTTCAAACTCACTTTGGACCGCATGGTAGTTGCCATTCTGGATATTCTGATAGATCTTAGTAGCCTCCGTCCAGACGTCCATCTCAAATGTACGAAGCTCAAGCTTCCATCTCTGATCCACCTCGTCTTCCACCTCTTCAAGTAAGCGTGCCTTCTCGATTAAGGAAGGAGTATACCCCAGATCATCTACCACCTCCTTCAATCTTCTTGAACGATAATCAATTCCATACTTGGAGACGAAATCCTCCTCAAATTCTGTGAATCTCTGATTATACACCTCTTTGAATATATCATTGGCAGTCTTTTCCTTAAGGTCATCTGAGATGTAGTACTTCAAGAAAAGTTCAGCCAATTCGGGGAAAATTAGGGAAGTTCCTTCTGGTAATTTTGGCATCTGGTACTTCAGAAAGAGTGACAGATTGTCAATGGATGAGTAATATTCCTTTGGAACGAATCTGACGTTCCCTGCTCTAATCCTCATTCGTATTTCTGAAGCAGGTGTACCCATAGACAGGTGGTAGGAGTAGAGTGAATGGTAGCTACCGAACCAGTATATCGGGAGATTGTCTAGATTCTCCTCAATTTGTTCCTTAGCTGCAAGAATACGAGCTCCGTGATCTCCTAAGTAAAGGTTGACCCTTCCCCCTTTTGAACCAGGATATTCTAGTCCTGACTTTCCTAAGAGTCGAGGTCCAAAGACGGTCCAAGCTACCCAAAGCATCGAATCCGATTTGAGTATCTTTGATACTGAGATTATTCGATCAGTCTTTAGAATCTCACGAGCGAATTTCAGAAGATAGTTGGCTTGTTGCTCAATCCATATCCCCTTGTCAAGAGGGACATACTGTCTAAAGTTCTGAATTGTCAATGTCTCATAGTTCAAATTGGCAGAAGCGAAACGAAGAACCGGCTGATTTGTTTCTAGGTTCATGTCCTGCTCCAGTACAATGATCGGACGATCGCGAGAATCCACCTCGGTTCTCGCATCTTTCAATATCCTCTTCTCGTAGACAGAGAGAGACCTCTCGAAATTCTCCCAGGTAAATGAGTCCGCGAGGATCACTGCGTTCTTGTTCAGAACCCACTGTGTGACAAGGAAGATAAATCCCTGTGAAGGAGAAGGGAGTTCAGATCTGAATTCAATGCTCCCCTCTTCGACTAACTCCGTCGGTACAGGTGACTGCTCAGACTCATCATCTTGCTTATTCATCTGGGTCTTCTTCTCCATTTCCTCGGAGGTTACTACCTCTGGTGTGGAAGTAACCATGATATCCGAGCCCTCATTTGCAGATACGAGCACCACATCTTGGAGCGGTGACTCAATGATTTTCTCGATCTCATTTACTGTAGTGACATTCCCGTACAAAGAAGAAAGTTCAGGGTAGTTGACCCTGATCCGATAGAATTTACGGGTGAGTCGGACGATCTCTTCCTCGTCAAGACCGAACAGTTTTCCGACAAGACGAAAGCTCGGAAAGAATTGGGACTGCCATGTCTCTAAAAGCGTTATGAATGCAAGGATCTCTCCTCTTGCCACTGGTCCATTGTCCAGAATACAATATCTGTCCATGACATTTCCTAAAATCTTGAACTGGTTCTCTATAGGTATTTGGATGACTGCATTGAATTTCTGGAGGTAGGTACTTGCTTGTTCCAAGACGAGTAGGCGTTCATTCTGCTTATTGTTGAAATATCTATACGATATCACCTTCGCCTCAACCAACTCGGCTTTACGACCGAAGAATGACTTTGATTTCACCTCCAAGAGATCCTTGAGGTTATCTAATTCTATTTTGGTCATCTTCCGTTTCTTCTGCTCTTGGAAGATCGTGATGAGGATGTGGAGTAGGTACTCAGTTAGGGTCGAAGTTTTGAAGTAAGAGCCTCCTGACTTCTCCTGAACAAATCTCATGAATCTTGGGTGGTAAAAGTACTCGTAGGACTCAATGAGGGTGGAAAATTGGGTGCCCTTAATCTTCTTAAGGATCCTGTCTATCTTCTTGTTGAATGCAATCTCATCCTTGTACTTTGGATCAGAGTTGAGGTAATTCCTGATGCGTTCTGCATATCTCCTCCCCCGAAGCTTGGAGAGGGTCTCAAATTCATGGTATTCCAGTCCCCTGTACCTTCCATATGCTCGCATCCTAACTGGGAGGTTGCTAGGGTCGCCATAGAACTCGTGGGAGACTACATGATCTTCCGTAGTTTTTATACCGTAATTGTAAGATGTCTCTTGAGTGTAAACGATTGCCATAAGTACTTTATAGTGCCAAATAGGCGTGAACTCTGCTTGTGGTTATTCCGAAAATCGCATTTAATTGATTGGCTGATTTACGATTATCTTTTCCCACATTCTATCATGAGTATGGCTAAAAAATAATACATATTATTAATATTTTCCATATTTTGAAATAATATAATTTTCTGTGCAATAATTCGAATTGTGATTATCCGCAATATCAATTAAATCGTCAAATAGTTATCTTTGACCTCTGAATAAACGATATCTGATATTTACTACTATGGTGGTAGACTCTCTGAAAAATATTGGGTAATTATTTATGTCCATATTTTACATTTTATCGGGAGTGGTGTGTATCCGCTGCTATTTCGATAAACAAACTTTGATGTGCGATATTCGCACCTTCCAAGTTGAAGATGATTGCGCAGGGGTCTTAGGTGGTCGATTGTTTAAAATAATTTCGTACCCTTTGGCATGATCCTGCCAAAACCTTCAAGTTTGGTCTCGTATTGACAAGACTATGAGGGTCGGTCGAGTCGGTGCATACC
>JALWRB010000259.1 GCA_027077875.1 Candidatus Heimdallarchaeota archaeon | reverse complement strand
TGATGTACCGTGCCAGCAGAAGTAGCAGGAACGAGATGACGATGAGCATCGCGGCCGCGAAGGCGGCAGCTGGTAGTGACTCCTGTTCCACGAGGTCGATGATGTACACCGGTATAGACCGAGAGGAGCCCATGACGATGATCGTGGCACCGGTCTCGGAAATAGATCTGGTAAACGTCAGGATCGCGGAGGAGAAGAGCCCATTCTTCAGCAGAGGTATGATGACCTTCCGCACGGTCGTGATGTCGCTCCCGCCCAGGGTACGTCCTGCCTCGTAGTACGCCTCGTCCATGTTCTCGATGTACCCGATCATCGGTCGTACGGAGAATGGGTAGGTGAATGTCAGGTGGGCGAGGACGATCATCCACAGTCCCGGGGTCAGAACCCTCAGTCCCAGTCCTCCCCAGAGGAGAAAGACCGAGAAGCCCAGTGCAGAGCTGGGGATCACGAGAGGTACGTCCACCAGTGCGTCGAGGAGCACCCTCCACTTACCCCAGTACTTCCTCTTGACCAGCAGGAAAGCCATCGGCGGTCCAATTATGAGATTGATGAGCGTGACGAGCAGTCCCACCTCCAGACTCACGATGAACGCCACGAGTAGCTGATCCCACTTCCGGTCTGGAGCGATGAAGATCTGGTATATCGCACCGCCGGTGACATCTCCCGTGACTGCGTTACCGTTCAGGTTCAGTATGAGGAACACGATGACATAGAGGCTGGGTATGAGGACGATGAAGATGAAGAACGACCATGCAAAGATGTTTCTGGACTTCACCACCTTTCCGGATGAGATCTTCCGCTCGAACATGGGATAGACCACGGGCTGTGGAAGGCCTACCCTCCGGGCATACTGCCGAACACCCACGAGCAGGGAGATGGAGACCGCGATGAGGATGAGAGAGAGAAATGCCGTCTGCGGTATCCTGAAGGTGTCCATGAAGGAGACGATCTGGACGGGTGCTGTTTGGAATACCCCCGAGAGCACGATTGAGGCACCAGTCTCACCCAGCGACCTCGTGAAGGCGAGGATGGCACCAGCGATGAGCCCCTCCTTGGCCATGGGAGCGGTGATCGTCCTGAACACGGTAACAGGGGGGGCACCGAGCGTCCTTCCGGCGTTCTCTATGTTCTGGTCTACTCCCTCGATCACCCCTTTGAGGTTCCGGACTATGTAGGAGAAGCTGAAGGCGACGTGACCGAGGATGAGTAGCATCGTCCCCTTCTCGAACAGACCTGTGTCGCCGTTCCAGAGGAAACTGAGACCCTCGTTCGACGACCAGAAGAGCCAGATCGAGAAGCCAAGTGCGGATGTGGGGACGGCGAGTGGGAGATCCACGATGGTGTCAACAATTGACTTCCCCCTGAAATCGTACCTCGCGAGCACATGGGCAATTGGAATCCCGATTATCACATCGATCAGCGTCACGACCAGAGCGATCTGGAATGACAGTGAGATCGATCGGAGCATACTGATCCAGACCGTGTCCTTGAGGATGGGGTCGGTGAAGATCAACCCAGTAACACTGTCCCAGTCTCGTACAACAGTGATGAACAGGTTCAGTGGAGGGAGGAGCACGAAGGCAACGAAGACCATGATCACGAGGACCTCGAACATGATCTTGAACGGTCGTTGCGAGAGGAAGCGCTCGACCCTGAGAAGGAGACTCATCTTCTTCTCCTCCTGAGGTATGCCCTGACATAAGAAACCAGCGGGTAGCTGATCATCAGGACGATCAGAGCGAGCAGAGCCACTGGGATGATTAGGTCCTCAACCTTCAGTGTGTTAATGTCCTCACCCACCACCCCGATGGCCCTCGTTGCCAGCCATAGATCAGGGATCCTCTCCAGCACCTCGCCACGGATATTCCCGATGTCGTAGATCGTGAGGTTCCTGATGCTCGGGATGACCCCAGCCTTCTCATTGAAGATCTCTGACTCCACGGAGGAATTTGACAGAGTAACTGCGGGTCTGAATCCTGTCCTTACGGCCCTCTCCTGTATGTCCTCCCTGAGCAGGAACTTCAGGAATATTCGCCCGACCTCCTTCTGCTTCTCTGATACCCACGGAGCGTCTAGCAGACCGAAGGGGTGGTCGTTGAGGACTGTACCCTCTTTGGGGTAGACGGCCACAAGGCTGTCGTTGTAGCCATAGCTTTCTATCCCCTTGTTCTTCTCAACCACGAGGTTCTCGTAGATCAGGGCAACCTTGAGTTTCGACGGACCACCGTTGAGCAACAGCTTAGCCAAGAACCCTGTTGACGACCCGTACTCGATGGCAGCGCTCTCCAGCTGTGTCATCCACTTGTGGACGTCCGGGTCTGCAAGATCATCGAGGGTGATGTCTTCCGGATTCTTGTCAAGGGCTGTAGCCACCTGCATGATCACTCCACCGAATCCAGAATTTGACCTGCTGGGATCGGTGTGGGCGAAGGTGAAACCGCTGTCGGGGTCAATTGCCAGCTCCCTCAGATCCTCCATGCTTGTGATATTGTGCTCCTGCTGGTAGGATTTCCATGTGGCGATGACTGTGGGTGAGATGACCAGTGCCTCTGCGTTTACATCGACGATCGGATTGTCGTTCTCCTTCTCCCAGAGGTAGTTGAGGGTAGAAAGCCAGAACCTCGAAGCCGGTGACCAGACCACAGGTTTGGATATCGACCGGGCGACCTGCAGGGTACCTCTACCACTGCCTATAGGGGTGAGGATCAGCCTGAGACTGATACTGCTGTTCTGTGCCCACTCCCTCTCGAAGATTGGGGCGATCTCCTCCAGCCACTTTCCTTTCTCGGAGCTGTAGAGCATCTCGAATGTGATGGTATCCTGCTCGAACTCCCCCTCAAGGTATCGTCTGCCCACATCTATCGTAGCAAGGGTAGAGATCACAATGAGGACTATGAGGACGAACGGGACTGTTCTTCTCCTAGGATTTCTCATCAGATCACCCTAGGTTCTTCGTACCAGAGCCAATAGCATCTCCGATGAGTCCTCTCCGAAGTCAGCAGCTGCTTCCAGATCCCTGAGAGCGTGATCCAAGAGGATTAGAGCCGCACTGGAGCCAAATGACTTCTCTATCTCGAAGTATCCCTTCTTGAACTTCCGGTAGTTCTGGTCTATCACCGTCTCCAGCTCGTCGACGAGTCTTGCGACCTCCGTGACCACCTCTATGTCGGAGATGTTCTGCACACCCCTCTCCATCTGAATGAGGATCTGATGGATCGTCTCGGTGCTCTTCTCGAAGAGCTCGACATAGGTATTCGGAAGCTTGAAGTCACGGAGCAGCTCGAGGTTGATCACCGCTCTCTTGCACGCTCCTGCAGCCCGGTCGAGTGTCCTGACGAACTGGGCCAGTTCCTCGCCTAGTTTAGGAGGTATGTTGGAGGTCGAGATCTCCTTGTTGATCTTAGCTTCGACCTCGTCTGCCGACCTCTCCTCGGTACGGATGATCTTCATTCTGGAATTAAGCTCCTCGGTCGATCCGCTCATCAGGGCCTTACCCGCTTCCATGAACGAGTTGCCCACTGCCTTGCACCTCCCTGCGTGCTCTACCATGAGCTCACGGAGGATGCTGTTTTTCCTATCCCGGAGATAGCTGTTGAGATCCATAGGCGCACCTCGTGATTGGACATTATAACTCTTGTTAGAGAGAATGAATAGGATGTGAACTCACTACCCACAAGTTTACAGATAATTTTGGGATACTCATTCAGTCTGCCTTCTGTACCTCGACGGAAAGCTCACCTTCCTTGATATTCCCTGAGAGATCCGACTCTGAACCACTTACCTTAACCGTGTATTTCTCTGTTTTTCTCTGTTTTAGACCCCTTGATTCGAGTATTGACTGGATAAAGGATTTAGCCTTGTGAATAGCAAATAATATATTGAATATGGCAATTACATCCAGAAAGTTAAATTCAGTGTCGATGACAATCTTCACATTCTTGGTAAGAATTTGTCTATAATCCAATCTTCCTTTGATCACAGTTGAAGCGATAGGCTTCCCAGAAAGAACATTTTCAGACTTAACTCCATAATATGCGGTGTATTCCCCAGGTAGGTCGATTATGGTCTTGTTATCATCAAATATTAGTTGAGCTTCCAGTTGCTTTCCAAATAAATCGTAGGCCTTGAAGTTCAAAGTAATCTCATTTTCATAAAGTAGATATGTCCTAGGATTTACAGGATACTGTTGGAGAAATATCTCGTTATATTGGTTGTTCACCGGAATAGATACAGTAAGATTCTCAAATCCATTTTTCTCAATCCGTACCTCTACATCGTTAATCCGATCTATAGAATTACTAAGCTTCAAAGTATCAAGAATAGACCCACCTTCGTCTGAAGTCATGAAAAAGGTCTCATTGTTTACTTTAATTTCGACGATTGAGTTACTCAGTGGATCGTTCTCTATATCGAGAAATCGTAGACCAATGTCAATCTCATCGTAACCCTTGACCGCACTTACCTTTTCAAGTTGATAGAATTTTATCTGGTTATATACGAAAGTGATTTCCGTGGATATTGTTAAATTTAGGAAGAACTTGGAACTAATTCTTACAGTGAACACATCATTCCCAGAAAACCGCTTTTCACTCAATGGGACATCGACCTTAAGCTCATTGAGGTTCTTACCCGAGAGAAATGTGTTGAAATTTATAAAGCTCACCTCTACCGTAACAAAATCATCAATAATATTTCCTTCCAAGTCAATTAATTTGATTGATAGTGTTGCAGCATCACTCTTCCCTACGATATATTCAGATTTATCAGGTTCTACTGTAGCTTTGAAGATATCGAATACCTCAACCGTAAAATATTGATCAAGAAGTATAAGTTCCCCACCTACAATCTGAACAGAGTAAGTATTTACGCCTCTCTCACCAGGAGATATTGTGAAGTTGAAACTAAAATAGCGGTCGAGATCAAAGGTCGTACTATTGACAATCTGGTTCCCGAAGAGTAAATTGATCTTCAGGTTCTGTAAACTAATGAAGTAGGGAAGATCAAAGGACTGCGTGTAGAGCTCCGTTCTTGTTGCG
>JALWRB010000258.1 GCA_027077875.1 Candidatus Heimdallarchaeota archaeon | reverse complement strand
TTCGAGAGGGGAGATCCGTAATTGCCCGACTATCTTCCTTGTACATGGAGGACCCACAGGCATGGCCAAAAATGAATTCAAAATTCAGATCAATTACTGGGTCAGTATGGGATGGGCAGTGTTTGCAGTTAATCACAGGGGATCGATAGGCTACGGAAGGCAGTATCGGGAGAAGTTGAATGGAAACTGGGGGTTGTATGACGTCTCGGATACCAAAGACGCAAGGGAGTATCTTATCAAGGAAGGGATAACCAATCCTGAGAAGACGGTTGTCATGGGTGGATCAGCAGGAGGATACACTACCCTAATGTGCCTTGCAACCTATCCAGGTACATTTACTGCGGGTGTAAACCTCTACGGAGTAAGCGATCTCTTTGGTCTAAGCGAAGAGACCCACTACCTTGAGAGCCAATATGACACTATGTTGGTGGGACCGCTACCTAAGGCATCCAAGAAGTTTTTCGAACGGTCACCAATATACTTAGCAGATAGGATCATCGACCCACTCCTAATTCTCCAAGGAGAGGACGACCCTGTTGTTCCGAAGAATCAGTCCGATAGAATCTCCAAGATGGTCAAGGGAGAGGTCGAATACAAAGTCTATCCAGGGGAAGGGCATGGATTTAGGAAGATCGAAACTATCCAAGACATGCTTACGCGGACGATGAAGTTCCTGAGAAAATATGTCCTGTATGACAGACCTTAGGAACGACACTCCTTGAACACCTTGAGGTTATGTACTTCCAACTCATCAGATTGTGTATTGAGATTGAGAATCAGATCATAAATTCCGACGGAGAGATCTCTCATCTCACAAATCATCTTGTCAGAGGGGACACTGCGATCTGGGATATCTCTGAACCATTGGAGTTTTCCTTCTGGAGATTCAATAACATTGGGTAGTTCTTCTATCTCTACTCTGTAATAATGAAGGACAAAATGGCTGTCAACTACACCATCTATAGTATAGACCTCATTCACTGTTGCAATGTATTCTGCTTTGTCAACGACGATACCAGTCTCTTCTTTCAGCTCACGGAGTGCCCCAATGAGATTTGATTCACCACCCTCCAACTTACCCCCTGGTAGAGCCCACCAGCCTGCGTATGGATTCTTCGTCCTGCTGATTAAGAGAGTTTTTCCCTCGTGGATAACTTGAACCGTAACTATGTTCAGAACCTTCACTTATGACCTCGATACATTGAAAAGAAAAAAGTTACTGCTACCTTCCATTTTTGTACATCGTAGTTCAAGGATTTTTATAGTGGAACTTGTTACTAAAATCTGGTGAAAGAGAATTAAAATCAGAGTAAGCTGGATTGCAAAATTACCAGTTATTCGGTATTTTGTAGGGATCTTTAGAACCGTAGATCATGAACATATCCTTGATCTGTAGAATTACTTAGTGCTTTCGAGAGCGACAATCTCCTCAATCAACTGGTTGAAAATTACCTCTACATTTAGTCCTGTAAGTGCACTTGTTTCGTAGTATGGCACATCGAAGGATGACCACTCACTCAACATGTTGGCGTAGTTCCTACCCTCTTCTTCTTTGACTGCCCACTTTCCAGACGTCTCACGAAGATCTGCCTTGTTACCTACTAGAACGAAGGGGACGAGCTCCCCATCAAGATTCCTCTTGAGCTCCTCAATCCACTTTGGGAGGTTTTCAAACGTTATTGGTCTGGAGATGTCAAACACCAGTAGAGCACCGTAAGTTCCTTTGTAGTAACTCTCTCGAACAACTTCAAAATTTGCTTGACCTGCAAGATCCCAGATCTGGAAGGTGTCGGTAGAGCTATGATGATATATTCCGAAGTCAGCACCGATAGTGACCATGTAGTTGAATGAAAATCCTTCACCTAGGAAACGCTTCCTAAGAGAGGTTTTTCCTACCATCGGATCACCGAGGATGACAACCTTCCTAACTTTGCGTGTGTTAAACATCTACACTATTTACTTTTGGTCGAGCAATATAACCTTTTCTAAGGCTATTAATACTAATATCTTTACAGAATGCTATTTCCTATATCGTAGAGCAGATTCATTATAAATGTCAGAGTAGTTATTGTGGTGTGACGGAGCTCTATTCTAGTTTCTGCAAAGATTTGACCAGAGTCATCGAGAAACTCCCGTCATTTGAGGATGAGCATGAGAGTATGAAAATGACTCAGATCATCCAGCTGATTGATTTTGATGAGATAAGGGCTGTAAATGAAGAATTTCTACAGAATAGGTTTCTCGGAGAAATCCTACTGCACTTGGCGCAAATTCCCGTGATGAGATTTGGGAACCTGATACTCAAACCTGCGAGTACAATCACTCAACTTCCAAGATTGCGAATAATTGGAAGAGATGAACTCCGATCTCTTCATAACGACGGAAGCCAGGATAGATGGAGAGAAATTACGAGTAAGCGTAGAGAATTTCGGCAAATATTCAGTTGGGGAAATTTAGAAAAGTTCCAAGATATGGGAATTGTCCAGATTGTCCCAACAGTCGATCGTCAGAAGAAGACTTGGAGCCATGTTTACCTAACTCTTAAGGGGTGGATAGCTGCATTGTCACTCGATTTCGAATCCCATCACAACTGCAACCATATGTCACTCACATACGATATTCTTTTGGACATCCACCATGAGAAGATGGGAGTTGGGTACGTTCTTGGAAGGGATGAAGAATTGATTAAAGTATCCAAGGTCCTAGCGAGAAGGGTGAGGGTAGATCAGAAGGGGTTATATCCAATCTGCGGTAGGGTGGGTGCAGGGTTACCTTCTTTTCTAAGACTATTAGAAAATTATCTGAACTTTAGGAAAGTCGGGAGATATGACCTCTCTGGATTCTGGATAAATCTGGATCTGGAAGATGTAATTGAAAACCCAGTTGATGCATTTCTGACCTTTGTAGGTAATGTTATAGATCACACATGCACTTCAGTAAGCGAGTTAGAATCAGCCCTTGGGAAGAAGGGGAGGTCATACATCAACATATCAGGGTTTGTTAATGAGTACATAGAGAAGTGGTCCAAAGAGGTGGTAACACTGATAAATGAAGTACTCTTGCCCTTAGCAGCTATGCCCAATATCTTAGTGATCATGCAGATTGAGGACTACAATGAATTTACGAATTTCGTTGACGCGTATCTCCCCGAGGAAACACCTTTCCCGCCACCAGTTTACTATCTCAATACCATCCCCAAAGGAGAGTTAGCCAACCTCGCCTTTGAGAATATGTTCAGACGGATTCTTCCACCACTGACAAAGTTAGAGCAGCCTTCGATTCTCAAAGGAATTATCACAGAAACTTTTCACAAAGCCCTAGAAGAAAACATGCACACTGAATTCAGAGGAATTAGGGACCAACTCATCAGAAACATACATTTTCTAGATGATCTGTGTTCCCTTATTGAAAGAACAGAGCTCGCAGTTACGAATATAATGGAATTTGCAGAAGGCTCTGTGAGTTCATCGCTCCTGTCGAGTGGATTTGAGAGAGAATTCCACGAGATGGGAGAGCATATATCCCTTGACATTAGCAATCCAATGAATACCGGTTTGGAAAAGAGCTATCAGAAACAAGAGTGGTTTGACAATCTTTTCAAGGTCAAAGGGGAAAATATCTATTTCAGAGGGTATTCCCAATACAGACTGTACAGAGAATGGTTCACATCGGATAGGTTCACCTTACGTGAGAATCAGCTCTTGAAATTGATAGGGAAGATAGAGGAATTCTTTTCTCTGGCAGAAGAGACCAAATTCTTTGGAGGATTTCCAGATCTCCTTGTGGATGAGCTTGAAAGTACTCACATTGAATTTCTAAAACTCTACCAGAACAATTCGAGATTAATTTCTGATGATTTGATTTCAGATTTGTTTGGGATACTGATAATCACCGGAAAACAAGTCCCTGAAGACATACTATCTCTACAAGAAATCGAATTTTCGGAATTTCTAGAGAAATTTAGTAGGATGGTTCATCTATCTGAGAGTACAGAGACCTTCAAGCACAATCTTCTACGCCACTACGCACTCAACCTTTACAAAGCGCTCAGGGATAGAGTCCAACTCCGAAGCAAATTCAAGAGAGTAGCTACAATACTACGATATCTACCCAGTCAATTCGTAATTGAGAGGTTCGAGGAACTATTGGGGAAAAACTGGAATCTTGGTACAACAGATGATATAAAAATATGGTCGGAGGAGATCTCAGACTACCTCTTTGAGATCCATAATCAGTCCTTCCAAATGTTTGAGACGTACTCGGAGAAGTTCCTGAGCTTCTCCAAGAAAATCGACATCTCTGAAGACTCACATTGGACCGTTCTCCGATTCTGGCACCTAATTACCTATGGGATCTTTGAGATGTCCAAACGTTATCAACCAGATATTTCTACAATCAGCAGGTTGTTTCTCTCAAAGATCTCTGTTAAAGAATCTCTCTTATACAAGTTTATCAATCTCTCTAAGCTGAAGGGTTTCTCCGGGATCTTCAAGCAGTGGGAACTAGAAGAGATTGAACTGAACCAAGAATTCCTGCAGGACTCACCGAAAGACTGGTTGTTTAGTACAGTCCTCACCTATCCACCTTTGGGAGGGTCGGTCTCGGAGTACCTTACTTCGCTGATGTACTCGGATATCACTGAACTAAAATTCAAACTGGAGGATCAGCAGATAATCATTCATTCAGAAGATAATGGCAAAATATCCAAGCTCATGAGAGATATCTACGCGGTCGGATGGATACTCTCCACAGGAGATACCATCCATTCCCTATACGAAACTTACTCTAAAGATATTCATGACCTTGCAATGAAAGCATTCCGAGTGTTTGTTCAGAGTCCGGATCCAATTATGAGAAAGATCTCAGATTTCGTGATAAACACAGTGTACACATTAGTCAAGCACGAAATCAGCTCGGGACAAATTGACCGTCGGGAACTCCTGAGAGTAACAATCGGACAATTAGGTGTTGATACGCTCCCATGGAGAATCCACACACTCTTTCAAGAGGAGGGGAGATTGACCGACCTAATATCAG
>JALWRB010000257.1 GCA_027077875.1 Candidatus Heimdallarchaeota archaeon | reverse complement strand
AGTTAAGCAGCTACGTCAGATCCCCAATATTGTCTTCATGGAAGGAACACACATCGAGGGTCTGGTCTACGACAAGGAGTCAAATGCAATCACAGGAGTAAAGGTCAAGGGGGAGGAGGTCATTTCGGGAGATTTAGTGATCGACGCCATGGGGAAGGCGTCCAAGACCTTTGATTGGCTAAGGGAATTCGGGTTTGATAACATACCTGTCAACTCCCTCGAAGTGGGAGTGAAGTACGTCTCCCGGGTCTACGAGTACCCAGAGAATGTGGAAATCCCGAACATCATAATCTCTCCAGATCTTCCAAACAATATGAGGTACACACTCCTCCTCAACACGAACGAGGGGCTACTGGTCACCCTGACCGGCATCATGAACGATCACCCAGGTACGGACGAGGAGTCCTTCCTAGAATTTGCAAGGGGGAACGACGACACATGCGTCTATGAGTTCATGAAGAGGCTCAAACCCCATAGTCCCATCACCTCGTATGGTTACCCAAGGACAAGGAGGATTAGATACGATAAGATCAAGTTACCCTCTGGTTTCTTGCCCTTCTCGGACTCGTACACATCGTTCAATCCGATATACGGACAAGGGATGACAATTGCAGCGATCGAGGCGAAGGAGCTTGACAAATATCTCTCCAAGAGCAAGAAATTCGTCGCCAAGAAATTCTACAAGAAGGTCGAGCCCTTTGTGGCTTTCGCATGGGGATTGTCCTTTACGGACATGCTGAGAGTCCCGGAGGCACAGGGCAAGAGGACGCTTAGTGGTAAGATGATGAACTGGTACATAAAACACGTACAGTTGGCCAGCACGAATTCGAAGGTCTACGAGGCTTTCCTCCAAGCCATGATGATGAACAAGAGCCCAAGCTCTCTCTTCAATCCCGCATTCATCATGAGGGTTCTGTTTACCCGGCTATTCTCAAGAGCGAGACGAGACCCCGATTTCAGTGCGCTGTACCAAGCCCTCGAGGCACAGGCACAATCCAATGCTGTCACCGCCACGCACTGATACACCCCCGTGTTGAAGAAGAATTATAAATCACCAACTGGTTCAATTAGTTGTGAGTGAAGAGTTTACCCCAGCCAACAAATCTGCAGGTCTACAGGGGATACTGCACATCTTGTGGATTATTGCTGCAGCATGGGATCCATCAAAAATTTACTACACAATAGTGGTCATAGCTCTCTCGGTGGTGGTGTCGTACTCAATTTTCGAGACGAGAAGGAGTGAGGCTGTAGAAGTACAGGGTCAGCTAATCTTCTTTGTGATTTTCTGGGTGGGAATGACTTTCTTTACACAGTCACAAGGTGCAGTGAGTATCATTGGTTCGACAATACCCATAAGGTATGTCGACTACTCTGCTCTGCTCCTTCCACTTATCTTATGGGTAATTCCTTCAAGAGATAATGAGTTCTTCGGACGATCGAAGGTGGGGATGGACGAGATAGTTCGGAACATATGGAAACTTAACTTCCTGTACATAATCGTACTCAGACTATTCGGAGCGTGGCAACCATTTGAGTTCGTAGCATTGATCCCAATGATCATCGAACCGGTGTACCTGTTTAACCAAAGGAAAAAGCCGCCTGTTCTGACCCTCAACATATTCGAGGAGCTTGATCGGAGATACGGAAGTGCAAGGAGCCTTATTGGAAATATCTTCTTCGTACAAACTGCTGTCATCTTCGGCTTCTTGACCTCACGATTCTGGACACTTGTCATCTTGGTCTTGGCAACTGCTACATTGGCCACGATAATCGTCTCAACACTCCCAATGGAACAGATGAAGACAAAGGAGGAGAATTTACGGAGCACGGATGGTCATGGGGATAAAGAATCAAATAGAAAGACTGCGAGAGAGATGGGGGTAAGGTTGAGGAAGGAACTTAAGAAACCCCAATATAACCTCAATCACATTCTTAGCACGCTGAAAGAGGAAGACTTAAGCAGGGGGTACAGGGTCGACAGGGACGATTTGACCTTTCCTAGTACTGAGGAGGATTGGCATCCACCCGTAGGTCTGGTACTCTTCCCGATTGATCTCGGAAAGTACGACTACAGAAGAGCTGGAGAAATGTTGCTCATCGGGTTCAACAAGACAATCCCCAACCGGACAAATAAAGCTAAGTTTAGCCTCTCTGGGAAAAGTCAGAATTTCAGGATGAGTGGGGATCAGATCACTATTGGTGATCTTACCTTCAGAATGAAAACCATTGTTGTTCTTAGAGATGACTGGGAGGAGGTCATCAAACCCAGATTAGTGGAGATCGATGACTCAGTGGACATTAGCTACACAGGATTCAAGAACCTCGTAGATCTCCAACAGAGAATGAGCGCAATAGGTAGAAAGTGGATTGAGTTTCGGGAGATGGCAAGACAACAAGCGATGGAGTTCATCGGTGGTTTGATTGGAGCAGAGGAAGCAGTTTTTACGGGAGTAGATGAGGTCAAACTCTTTGAGAACAGAGAGGCATCTGAGAATGCTGGATGAAAGGTCAATGGTATTTGTCCAAATTCAATAGTTCATAGGATATAACTCCCTACTTCGGAAATTCGAACATGGAGAATAGAACCACCATAGTAGCATTTTGCAACCAACTTTCAAGATGTTCGAATCTTTGAGAGACGCAATTCTTAGAAAAGTGATATCCTACTCTTGTCTTAACTATTTTTTATGGTAAGAGCAGACAGACTATTCAACGGATGGAAATTAGTGCAACTCGTCCTGCTGGGACACCGGTGTCGCAGGAACTACCAGCAATCATACAGCAGATTGGAAATACCCCTCTCATCAGATTGGAATCTCCGAATCCAGATGTAGAGATCTTCACCAAAGCAGAGTGGCTGAATCCAGGAGGAAGCGTCAAGGATAGAGCTGCTCTATCAATTATTATGGAAGCAATAAGCTCTGGAAGATTGGAGGGTAAAGAACTGATTGACGCAAGTTCGGGAAATACTGCAATCGCATACGCCATGATATGTGCAGCACTCAGGATACCCCTGACCATCTGTATACCGGAGAATGCATCACGAGAAAGGCTTCAGATGCTCCGAGCCTATGGAGCAAATCTTGTCCTCACTGACCGGATGGAGGGAACTGATGGTGCCATTGAGGTCGCTACCGAGATGGCTATGGATCCGAAATACTTCTACGCGGATCAGTACAACAACGATGCCAATTGGATGGCTCATTACACGACAACTGCATCGGAGATCTTGGAGCAGACCAGAGGGAGGATAACGCACTTCATATCTGGTCTTGGAACCTCGGGGACATTCGTTGGAACCAGTAGGAGACTACGTGAGGAGATACCTGACATTTCCACTATATCCTTCCAGCCCAGCAGTCCGTTCCACGGAATCGAGGGGTTGAAGCACATGGAGACAGCCATCGTGCCAGGAATTTATGACCCTTCACTAGCGGACAGCCACATAATGGTGAATACCAACAGTGCCTTTGAGACTACAAGAGACTTGGCCCGTAACCACGGGCTGTTCGTTGGAACATCATCAGGTGCAGCGTACTTCGCCAGCAAGGTTGTGGCAGAGAGTATCGAAAAGGGAGTAATTGTCACCATCTTCCCAGATCGGGGAGAACGCTACCTATCGGAGCCGGTGTGGAGGGGAAAATGATGGTCAGGATTAAGCAGCATCTTCTCGACAAGATCTTCCAGCACGGAGAAGAGACGTACAATGAAGAATGCTGTGGACTTCTCATCGGCAAAGGGGATCTTGTGACAGAGGTAAGGAGAATGCGTAACACCAACTCGGGAACGCCAACCCGCAGGTATAACATCGATCCTTTGGAGCTCATGAAAGTAGAGGACGAGGTGGATGAGAGAGGGGACGAGATCATCGGGATCTACCATTCACACCCGGATCATCCTGCGAAACCTTCGCAGTTCGACCTTGATCACTCGTTCCCGAACCTGTCATATATGGTGCTCGCTGTCGAGGGGGGAAAGGCGAAGGAGATCACCTCATGGAGAAGGAAGGACAGTGAGAAGAGGGAGTTTATACAAGAGAAAATTACGGAGGAAAAAGAATGACCGAAGTTACAATTGCGATACCCACACCCTTGAGGGTGTATACAGACAATCAGAAGAAGGTGAAAGTTGAGGCTGAAGATGTGGAGAATGCACTCACCGCTCTGGTGACTAGCTACCCAAGCCTGAAGCGACACCTGTACGAAGATGGAAAACTTATGGATTTCGTGAACGTCTACCTAAACGAGGAGGACATAAGGTACGCAGATTCCACGAAATTGAAGCAGGGAGACAAGATCTCGATTGTCCCTTCAATAGCGGGGGGAACCTCATGAAGGATCTGACCCATAAAGACTACCAGAGATACAGCAGGCACATCATAATGCCCGAAGTTGGGGTGGAGGGGCAGAAGAAGCTAAAAAATGCCAGAGTCCTTGTAATAGGAGCAGGAGGGCTTGGGTCACCCATCGCTATGTACTTGGCAGCTGCTGGAATTGGGACTATTGGACTGGTAGATTTCGACGTCGTCGATGAGAGCAACCTGCAGAGGCAGATCATCCACTCGACTGAATACATCGGGAGACAGAAGATCGAGTCGGCCTCCCAACGCCTTAAGGGGATTAATCCCGAAATTGAGGTCATAACCTACAATGACTCACTGAGGTCAGACAATGCACTTCAGATCATGGAAGGGTACGACGTCGTCTGTGACGGCACCGACAACTTCCAGACAAGGTACCTCGTGAACGACGCATGTGTCCTTCTAGGAATCCCAAATGTCTACGGATCAATATTCCAGTTCGAGGGACAGGTCTCTGTATTCGATGCGAAGAGAGGCCCGTGTTACCGCTGTCTCTACGCAAATCCTCCACCACCAGGTCTCGTTCCGTCATGTGCGGAAGGAGGAGTGTTTGGAGTTCTTCCAGGCACAATCGGTACTCTCCAAGCAACCGAGATCATCAAACTCATCCTCGGAATAGGTGAACCGTTGATAGGGAGACTGATGCTCTATGATGCCTTGGACATGTCATTCAGGGAGCTGAAACTCAAGAAGAACCCCGACTGCAAAGTCTGTGGAGAGAATCCAGAGGTAACTGAGCTCATCGATTACGACGAGTTCTGTGGGGTGAGCTCTAAGGACGCAGAGCTGGTTGAAAACATCGATGTAAGGGAGCTCGAGGAGCTCCGCAGAAAGGGTGAGAAACACGTGCTCATTGATGTGCGTAACCCCACCGAGCTCCAGATCGGGAGGATTGATGGCTCGATTCTTATCCCAGAGAGGCTGATCGAGGAGAGAATACACGAGTACGAAATAGCCAAAGATGATTTGATCATCCTTCAGTGTAAGACGGGAATAAGGTCTGCGAGAGCACTGGTAAAGCTCAAGAGGATGGGATTCACCAATGTAAAGAACCTCCACGGTGGAATTAATGCGTGGGCAAGGTTGGTAGATCCCAAGATACCTCTCTACTAAAGCACAACAGAAATTGGGGGCCTCAATGGGTTTATAAACGGTGCTGAGAACCGCTATTGGATGGCACAGCAGATCTCCCTAAGCAAGCCACAGGAAACTCCACCAGAGGAGATAGAAGAGAAGATCCGCAGGATGGAAACATACTTTCAATCCAACAGAACTCTAGACAGGAAACACCGCATTGCCTCCTTGAAGAGGCTCAAGAAGGCTCTGAAAGCACACGAGGAAGAGGTGTTTGCTGCAATGAAGCAGGAGCTTGGTAGATCGGAGATCGACAGTTTCCTCACGGACATCGGCATGGTGTATGACGAGATCAACTACGTAGTCAAACATCTTAAGGGCTGGATGAAACCCAGGAAGATGTCCGCAGGGATACTCAACATCGGGTCTAAAGCCGAGGTCCACAAGGTTCCCAAGGGAAAGGTGTTGATAATCTCCCCTTGGAACTATCCAATTAACCTACTGCTCATCCCACTTGTATCAGTGATCTCAGCGGGAAATGTCGCACTCATCAAACCCTCCGAGTTTGTGCCTCTGACATCCGCAGTCATCAAGAAAGTCATTGAGGAAGCATTTGAACAGGGATATGTCGAGATGGCCGAAGGAGGACCAGAGGTTTCCCAGTACCTGTTGAAGAAACCGTGGGGACACATCATGTTCACCGGTTCCCCCAAGGTGGGAAAGATTGTTTACAAAGCAGCGGCCGAGACGATGACTCCTGTTACTCTAGAGCTAGGAGGTAAGTCTCCCGTCATAGTCGACCGCACAGCAAATCTGAAGTTGGCCGCGAAGAGAATAGCCCTCGGGAAGTTCTTCAATAATGGTCAGACCTGTGTAGCTCCTGACTATGTCATGGTAGAAGAGCCGATCAAGGAGAAATTCGTCAATGTCCTGAAGGACACAGTCATGGAGTTCTATGGGAAAACTAAGGAAAACCCAGGCTACAGCAGGATCATAAACGAGCGAAATTTCGACAGACTCAAGAACATGGTGGAGGGACAGAACATCATCGTACCGTCCGGTGAGGAGATGGACAAGAATGAGAGGTTTATCCCTCCTATATTTGTTCTCGATCCGGACATGGAGAGCACTTTGAGCAGAGAGGAGATATTCGGACCCATCCTCATCATCAGAGGATTCAATAACGAGGAGGATCTAATGAAGGTCCTTGCTGCTAATCCAACACCTCTTGCATTCTACATCTTCAGCACGGACAAGGAATTCATGGAAAGAATAAGCCGGCGGTACCCCTCAGGAGACTTGGGGATCAATTCCACTGCCATGCATGCGGGAATTGCAGGAGTTCCCTTCGGTGGTATCGGAAACAGCGGAATAGGGAAGTATAAAGGAGTCTATGGATTTGATACTTTCTCACACATCAAGACAGTACTAAAAGCCAGCCCATGGTTTGACGATGGTTTGAAATACCCCCCATACCCAGGATTCTTCCTGAGGGTACTGAGATTCCTCTTCAGGTAAATCCCTACCACCCATCAAGGGTGCTCACAGAATAACTCTCTGAACCATTTTTAGGTAATCTATGATGTCGCTCTTCGTGAGCTTTTCGGTCAATGATGGATTCGAGTCAAGTGCCCGGTGGGATTTTAGTATTGATTTATCAACAGTCTCCCGATGGTGAAGAACATCTACTATTAAACTTTGGTTCTCAGATTCCTCTGCGATATATTGGGCTTGATCCATAAGCAGCTCATATTTTGCGTAATCGCCCCTAACATACTGGAATTTAGCTGCGAGAATCAACCCATTGACCCTATAAATTAGGAGATTATTGATATTTGCGATATTGAGGAGATCGGAGATTAACTGATCTATTTCGACCCAGAGGAGTGATTTCTCACTTTCGTCAATGACACTTATCTCAATCAGATAGAGTTCGATGAGATGTGAAATACATTTGATACGCAAGTGCCCACTAACCAAGGATCCCTCGAGAATTTCCTCAAACGCCTTCTGCGATTTAAACTTGATATGAAGTCTTGGATTGGCTTTCTGCCAGATTGCTTTTGCAACTTTACGCCGTGCGTCGATAATCTTCGTGCCATTGAAGGATTCGAGATATAGTAGCTTCTCATACCATAGCTGTGTGAGTTTAAGATCACGTCTAGAAAGAATCTCTACTGCAGAGAGGTATATCTTTGACAAATCCCTATTGTTCTCCCAGAGTTTAGCAATTTTTTCTGACTCCCTAAACTTTTCAAGGGCTTCGGACTCTGCACCTGAATGTGCCAGTAGCAGACCAAGGGCATAATAATAATGACCAGTATGAGGGTTATTTGGGATCTGTGACACTAGGTGGGAGATATCCTTGAGTCTCCGCTCTGCCTCCGCGAAACTACCTTGCCTAATATTATTTATGGCCAGATTTGTTGAAACAACAACAACATCCATCACACCTCGAATGGAACTCGAATCTAGAAACTCTAATGCATGAAGATTGTCATTAATAGCCTTGACATATTGTCCAGTAAAACCATGGTAAATTGCCCTCGTACGGTAGAACTCACCTTGGAGTATCGAATTTAAACTGTCATTATTGGAGAGATAGAGGTGCACAAGATCTAATATTTCGTTCATCTTGGAATAGTTAGAAACACCCCAGTATGCGTATGCCTGTCGGAGTAGGATATCGGCATAGAGTTCATGACCAGGGGAAGTTTCAATAGCCTTGAGAACATCAAGTGACTCAGTGTACCTACCTTTGAACTGAAGAAAAAATGCGTATAGTAATTGAGTTTTTGGATCTAGATGGGCAGTAGAGTGATATTGTGTGCAGAATTCTTCTATATCCCCTCTAAATAGAAGTTCCTCAAGATCCATGAAAAATATATTATATTAATACATTATAAGCATTTTTCTCGGCCGATAAATGCCGCATAACATACTACCCCACCCATCAATTGATAAGTTTAGAGGAGAAACAAGCATGTCGAGACATTTCACCACCAATATTTTGGCCTACAATGTGGAAAAAGGTTGATCGAGATTTCTGTTAGATAATATTGTCCCACAGTATAGATATATCGTCACCAGAGCAAACAAATTCCAGAAGTGATCAACCAGCAGACATAGCACACGGATGTGAAAAGCCCCCGCATGACACACCCTAAGGGGGTCAGCAAGTTCTTATAGAGAATATACCCCCTTACATAGCGGTAGCAATCGAGATCGGACGGTATGAATTGGACATTAAATAGACACTTTCATTAAACACCGAATCCATCGAGAGTTTAGTGAACTGGGAAGTACACAAATTTGGAGGATCCAGTCTCGCAGATGCCGAAGTCATCTCGAAAGTAGCTGAGATAGTAGAGGAAGGGCAGGCAGTTGTTCTCTCCGCTATGGGAGGCGTGACTGACAAGTTAGTAGCACTCATCGATGAAGCGATCTTCAGGAAGGAGAGCAACAGCATAGAAGAGCTCTACAATCTCCATGTGGTAACCAGCAAAGAGCTGGGTGTAGAAAGCACCGTTGAAGGACGGTTTAAATCAGATTTTCAGGATTTGAGAAACCTACTCCGAACAATCTGGATAACCGGGGCTACCAGCCCTGAGATCGAGGCACAGATACTTGGTTATGGAGAACAGTGGTCCACGATTATTATGGAAAATTACCTGAAATCCATGGGGCATTCGGTGCTAAGGATCGACGCAAGGGAGGTCCTAGTGGTTGAGAACGAGTCAAGCTCCGTCTCGGTACTCTGGGAGCTGAGCTCAGAGAACCTTAAAAAAGTAGTTGGAGACTTCAAGGGTACGCTTGTGATTACCGGGTTCGTAGCGTCAACTCTTGACGGTCATCCCACCACTCTGAAACGGAACGGAAGTGATCTCTCCGCTGCCATCTTTGGAGTACTGCTCGGGTCGCCCACTGTCCACATATGGACGGATGTGGACGGGATTTTTAGCGCAGACCCTAGAAGAGTACCCAATGCCGTGATCCTAGAGGAGATCTCCTACCTTGAAGCCCTCGAACTCGCATACTTCGGGGCGAAGATCCTGCACCCGGGGACCATACAACCTGCACGGGAGAACAATATCGAGATTGTAATCAAGAACACGTTCAGACCCGCCGTGAAGGGGACGAGAATCACGGGATCACCAAGAGGTAAGAAGAAGAGCCTGATCAAGGGAATAGCTACAATCGAGGGAATAGCCCTGCTCACACTGGAAGGAACTGGAATGATAGGGGTGCCAGGCATAGCGAGGAAGTTATTCACAGCACTCTCCGAGGACAACATCTCGGTGATCATGATCTCGCAGGGAAGCTCGGAGTACTCCATATGCGTCGCTGTAAGGGAAGAAGACGGAGAGAGGGGAAAGAAGGCAATCGAGAGGGCATTTGCCTACGAGGCCTTACAAGGGGAGATCAGCACAGTAACCGTGGAGAAGAACTGTGGAATCCTCTCCGTCGTTGGAGACAATATGGTGCGCCAGCAAGGGATCGCGTCTATTCTCTTCCAGAGCTTAGCCCGAGCGCGGATAAATGTGAGAATGATCTCACAGGGGAGTTCTGAACGGAATATCTCGGTCGTACTGGACAGCACCGATATGACCAAGGGACTAAGGTCGGTGCATTCAGCGTTCTATCTCTCTCACCTCACACTGTCTGTCGGGATAGTGGGGGTGGGACTCATCGGTGGTGCACTCATCGAGCAGATAGCCAAGCAACAGCAATGGTTGAGGGACAGCCTGAACATCGACCTGAAGATCAGTGCCCTGTCTAACTCGAAGAAGATGCTCCTTGGGGATGGGATAGATCTCTCAAAATGGAGAGAGACCCTTGAGAAGAACGGGGAAAACTATGACCTGAAGAAACTGGAGGACTCCGTGGACAACGACCACATCCCACATGCAGTAATAATTGACTGCACCGCTTCGCAGGATGTCGCCTTGAGGTACAGGTCGTGGCTCGATAGAGGCATTCACGTTATCACCCCTAACAAGAGGGCGAATTCTGGCCCGTTTGGGTACTACAGTCAGATTAGTAGGTACATGGATCCACAAGCCTCCGTGAATCCACTGGTGAGATCTACCCACTACTTCTACGAGACTACCGTAGGAGCAGGTCTTCCTGTGATCAGTACGTTGAAGGATCTGATTAAGACCGGAGATGAGATCCTCTCAATCGAGGGGGTTCTCTCCGGAACCATCTCATACATCTTCAACCAACTAGCAACCGGGGCGAGATTCTCGGACGTGGTCAAGGACGCAAAACTAAAGGGATACACCGAACCTGATCCCAGGGATGACTTGTCCGGTTTGGACTTCGCCCGTAAACTGGTCATCCTCGCACGGGAGGCAGGATCAGATATCGAATTAGAGGATGTCTCCATCGAGACCATGATCTCCGACAATCTCTTCACTGGCTCAGTTCAGGAGTTCATGAAGGAGGTCTCCTCCGAGGACGACAGAATGAAGAGGTTGTGCGAAGAGGCAGCAGAGAGGGGAGAGTCCGTCAGGTACGTCGGATCTATTGAGGACGGGAAGTGCACCTTGAAGTTGCAAAACTACCCCCTCAGCCATCCGTTCTCCAATCTCAAGGGGAGTGAGAATATAGTGCTTTTCAGAACTAAGAGATACAGCCAGTATCCACTAGTTGTACAGGGACCGGGGGCAGGTGCAGAAGTCACAGCATCAGGGATTTTTGCGGAGTTGATCCGGTTAGCAAATATGCTCAGCAACTCATAGGATTAGAGATTGTAAACCTTTTTTACATCAACATTCTTTAGATGGAGAATACTGCCCTCGATGTGGACTGCAAATATCTGTTCCTTGGTCAGGAGATCGACAAGGGAGTCTTCTAGATATATCGAGGAAAAAACGGGAACAAGTTGGTACCCCGTGTACTCTGGGAAAAACTCGAAGAACTTCCCACTCTTCACGAATTCAGAGAACCTCATAATGTACTCCTTTGAAGCGGTGGATTTTGTCTCATCGAGGAATACCAGCTTTTTATCCTCGAACACTGCGATAAGATCAAATTCCTTCTTGATACCTTTGGACTTGATTTTTTTCCACCTGCGGATCATGATATCATCGGGTTCGTGGAGACCGAAATATTCCTTGAGCATTATGTGGAAATTTGGAAATATCAAATCCTCTACTATTGTCCCCATTTTATTGGCCAAATCTCCCCATTTCTTATTCATCTCCTTCCGATCCCTGCGCATTTCCTCCTTAAATTCACTCATTTCCTCCTTAAATTCACTCATCTCCTCCTTAAATTCACTCATCTCCTCCTTAAATTCACTCATCTCCTCCCTCATCGCCTTACGATCTCTGCGCATCTCCTCCTTAAATTCACTCATCTCGTCCTTGAATTCACTCATCTCCTCCCTCATCGCCTTACGATCCCTGCGCATCTCCTCCTTAAATTCACTCATCTCCTCCCTCATCGCCTTACGATCCCTGCGCATCTCCTCCTTAAATTCACTCATCTCGTCCTTGAATACAGTCATCTCGCCCGCAAGTTGATCGATACTGCTCATCACCCTGTTTTGCGAGAATAATAGATCTTTGAATAAGCTTTCTAATTCACTTACCCTTTTCTCAACTTGGGCCATACTTCATATATAATTAATCAAGCTTATAATCTTTTCAGATACTCCGAATAAGTTCAAATAGATTATTTTCAAGCAGAGCTTCAAATACCAGTACCACAAAGCTCACTCAATGAGAATTATGACAATCTTTGCCATATTGATCTTGGTAACAGCAAGCACTGCACAGACCCTTGATCTCAGGGAGGCCAATGTTACCGATGTGGAGTTCCAGGAACTAGAGGGAAAGGTGAACTTCGACGTGACCCTTTACCACAATGATGATGGAGAGGAAGGATACGCCGATTACTGGCAGGTAGAGTCCCTCAACGGGACACTGCTTGGTCGAAGAATCCTGACCCACGCCCACGGGACGGTTGAGTTTACGAGATCTGCAGTAATTCCCATCTCAATCGAGGAGTGGGTGGTTGTACGAGGCCACGACGCGACCCACGGATTCGGGGGTCAACTTGCTCTCGTGAACATGGATACAGCAGAGAAGATTTTCGTGGATCAGGGATCGGAGCCGCAGAACATGTCCGACTATTTCGAGAACTCCACCTTCTCAGTGGTCTCCACCAATCGGAGGAGTACTTCACAATCTGTCCCGCTCGCCACACCACTGCTTCTTGTAGCGGCAGTCCTAGTAGCCCGTAAGATCAGGCGTTAGCTATCTTAGCTCCTCGTTGAGCTCTTTAATCGACGAGAGAATGCGTGCGAAGGCGTGATCCTCTGAGAACTTCGGTGGATTGAGGAGTGCAATCCTCTCGAAGATCGCGTTCTTGACATCCTCACCGTCGGGAAGACCGACAAGCGTCTCCTCCGCCCCACCCTTCATGTTAGTTCCAGCGGTGTAGACCTTCACAGTCGACATCCCGAACAGACGATCAAAGGGTCCTTGAACGAGCTCAATGTTTGTGATTGTCCTGTAGGGAACGATCTTCTCAGTCAATGTGATGATCCCCTTGTGCACGATGATCTCCGCCTCGTCCATCTGGTAGGTAATCCGGTCACAGTACTTGACCACAAATACCGCGGTGAACAGATATGACAGGACGACGGGGAGTAAGAGCGAGGGTGATATAAAGACCAGTCCAACAAAGGGAAGGAAGAGGAGTGTTGTGAACAGAATGTACTTTGTCTTGAGTTCCCTCATGGGGTAGAACGGCTCTATCACAACCGCGGGTTTCTCGTTATCGAAATCCTCCTCCTCAAATAATCTGTTGAGCCACGAGACGACTTTTCTTCCGTGCTCACTGAGCACATACCCTCCATCGGTCTTACTGACCAGATCCCCCAGTATCCGTAAGTGGTAATTGAGCTTCCCCGTCGAACCCTCCGTGAGGTCTAGAAGGTCACTGTATATCACAGGATGCTCAATGTTTAACCGGTAGATAATCTCTAACCTCACCTCGTGCTGTATTGCTTTGAAGAGTTGGGGTCTAGAGGTCATATGTCAGTGTCACGTTACATTGTAATATCCTTAGTGGAGATGGTGTGGATAAAACCACATCTCAGTGTAGTCTCTCCTTCAGGAGTAGCTTAAGATCCCTGAGCTCAGCGAGTATGGCCGTAACAGGGTCAGTGTCATGAGAGGTCCCCGGAGAACCAGATACGCCCCTCACCATCGAGATGATGTGGTTCTGGAGGGGAAGTAAGTATTCGTTGGGAATGCCGTCGATTGTTTCCTCTGGCCCCCCCTTGTTAGGATTACTGTTCCCCGCAGTCTGAATCTCGATGGTCCCGATCCCGAAGAACCTATCGAAAATTCCTCTCTTGATCTCCATATTGGTGATTGTTCTATAGGGAACGACCTTTCTGGTCTTAGTGATAATTCCACGGAATACATGGATCTCGTTCTCCACTACCTCATAACGGATGGTTGGGTAGTACAGGAATATGAAGGGGATGACCACGACCACGAGTACCGCAAGGGTGATACCCGATAGCCAGAGAGTCCCAATTAGTAACTCCGTAGGAAACGTCTCATCGAAGTAGTTGATTACCCCGAAGAAGCCGTTGATCAGTACTGATACTGAAAACCAGAGAGAGAGCCCCCAAGTGACGTACTTGGTTCTCAGTCTGGTGTCCGGTGTGAAATTTCTGCTGTATTGTGCTATGTCCACGTCTTTCACCTATATTGTACATGTTTTCGGATTTGAATATACTTATTTGAAAAAATCCCTTGTCACGCTCTGACAAATTAATTTATCAAATATAAAGGAGTATGACACGGAGTGGCCCATGGATTTGAGTTGATCAGCCGAAGAAGCCCTGTGCCTCAACGTGAGATCGAAAATCCATGTTGCAAATTCTCTCGACATAGTCGGGTTCGGGAGAATCGTGTCTTCCCTTGTCCTTCCCAAGGGTGATATAGACTGCATCGTTCTCGTACCCTACTCCCCATCCGACAAGATCACTCCAGCTCAACCTGAATGAGACCTCATCGCACAAGGGATCTACCCCCTCTGCTACTATCTCACCTCTCGACTCCTTTATCTCACCCTCTTCCTCGGAAGAATTTGCAAGTGTGTCCAAGAGGTTGGCTTCAACGAAGCGGTCGCGTAGTGTGCTCCACTTTTCCGGGTCATCAAAGCACTCAAGGCTTGTGGGCACCCCGTTTTCGAGAACCATCACACCCCTCTGTCCCTCCACTGTGAATGCGGGAAGAATCCTTTCCCTGATACGGTTGATCTCATCCCTCCTGCCCTCCATTATCCTTTCCTCTACCTCGACGAAGTTCTGAGTAGGAGCCATATTATCATTAACGTCATATGTCTCCATCATGTGGCTAATAGATCGCCATGTCGCAGATTGTGTCGCCCGTTGTCTGGCGTAAGATTGCTTGGTCCTGCGGGAGACCATCCTCCCCCTCATCTCGAACTTTGACGAGGATTTGTCGTATGCCCATCTACCCTGCTCGACGCAGTTGACGTCAATAATGTGCCTTCCGGGTCTGTCAACGATGAAGGGGCGGGTGACCGTCCTCGTCTGCCTACCACCCTCTATGACCAGACCTGAGATCACCAACCTCGCACCCCTGTTCTTAATGTCCACATAGACGCGGTTCACGTCCTCGTTTTCTAACTCGCTGATTGTGACTCCCGCAGTCCCATCGACCACGACATCCACCTCCCCTATTCTCTCAAGTTTTCCAGTAATGGGCACAAAGCGGGTGGATCCAACCACAACCGATTTCTCCCATTCCAATCCCTGCACGAGTGCATTGAAATCGATCATGACCCAAATCTGAAAAAGAAGTTTATAAACCTATGCGATCTCAGGACATCTGGAAGAAGTGCTCGCTTCCCCCAATTTCTGGAACCTCATCTAAAATCCTCGACTGGCTCTTAAACTCCGAAAGAGCCATGAGTTTCCTCGCACGATCTACCTCCCTGACCTCCGACCGATGAGCTAGCTGGTTCCACACTTCGTACTGCATGACCCTCACGACCGAGTGGGGCTCTCCAAGATCGGGAATAATAGAAGAGGAGGCCTGACGGATACCCACAAGAGCTGCACGGTGGGTGGACTTGTGATCGGGGTGGAAGTCCAGCTCGTTAGGGATCAGGATCAGTTCAGGCCGAACCTGTCTAATGATCCGAATGAAATGGTAATATAGTCCGGCCCTGCCGTCAGGAGTGGTGAAGCACTCGTAGGGATTCAGACACATGTCTGGGAAATCAAGCCTCATGACCTCTGCGTCGTAGACGGAGTATGCCCGTTCTGCCTCCTCCCTCCTGATATCGACAATTTCCTCCCTCTGAGCAAGGTCAGTGTACCCCAGGGAGCCATCGGTCACGATGACCACAGTACTACCCTCCAGAAATGCGGAGCACCCAATAATCCCATCGTCATCATGCGGGCTGAATATCAGTGTTCTCACAGTGTGAAGTATCCCCAGTGGTATTTAAGGGTACTACCCGGTGAGCTCAGCCATCATAAGCTCGAAGAGCCCGGGGTAGACAAGCTCGGGAGCGTGTGTGGGTTGTTTGTCCTGAGGAACGGTCTTGGATGCATCGGGATGCTCACCCGCAGTAAAGAGCCTTACCTGTGGTACCACCTCCTTGATGTAGTCATAACCCGAGACGGAGACTGCAGGGTCCTTCGTGTCCCAGATCACCGAGACCGGTTTCTTCCAGTCCTTAAGCCACTCCTTGGCCCGCTCCCTAGCTGCGGGGGCGATCAACCCGATAAAGTCCAGTTTCTCCCCGAGAGGTCCCGAGACGAGGTACTGTGTGATGGCTCCGCCAAGGCTCCTTCCGACCATCCCATATCTGCGATCGGGGTACTGCCCCATGATGTTCTCCACAAGCTCGCGAATGCCCTCTGCCTTCTCCATAAAGTCTGCTCTCTGGCCACTGTACTCTGTCTTACCGTGTCCGTAAGAGTCGATTCTAACGGGTGTGCAGTACCTCTCCATGATCGGTAGGATGTCGTTCCAGAACTCGGTGTGCTGACTACTTGGACTTGCTCCATGTACGAAGAAAATTATCGGTTTATCACCTAATTCTCCCATTTTGTAGTGAATTCTACCCTTACTTGTTTCAAAAAAAATGCTCATCAAAACCCCCTCTCTCTTCACCTTATATCTCTTTGCAACCCCCCTATCTGATGATGGAGTTGAGGTAGTTACCCCAGTCTATCGAATCTTCAATTTTACGTATCGCTATCAGCTGTCTCAGGACAAGAGTGAAGGCAAGATCTATTATAACAAATACAACAAGCATGAAAATGTGGAGATCGAAGAACTAGATGCAAAGGTGAACATCAATGTGACGCTCTACCACGATGACAACGGGGAGTAAGGATTAGCCGAATACTACAGGTAGAGTAGTCCCTCAATGAATCACTAAGTAGTCGAAGAGTTCTAACTCATGGACGAAGGAGACGACAGACCTATCTCCCTCTCCTATCTTGCAGTTGCTTATACATTCGGGTGATTGAAATATGTGCTTATGATCGTTCACTCTAAGATGCGAGGTCAAAATACCTTGAGCTTGAGCACAGGGAGAGTCAATAGGTTTTGTAGATTTGCATAGGATTTCCTCCTCCTTGCTCGGACTGTCGAGGTGGAGACCCTCACTTGGGATCTGTGTTCTCTGTTTGGAGAGATTGAATTTTGTCGTCAAAGGGATCATTCTGTATCCGTTTAGGAATAAGCTTTGATACTACAAGAATAATAACAATTGGAACCAAGAGGAAGAGAGCGATAATTATATCGAAGGTTGCTAGTGGGGTGGATTCATATTCTGGAGTTCCTGTTTCAGAACCAGCCCTCCATTTTCTATTTTCTGTGACGGTGTTGAGAACGGAAAGCACCAATTTCCCAGAACCCGTCGAGCTATTGCTGATTGCCCCCGAAAAGTCGATATAGATCGGTGAATGACTTACCATCGAGACCTCCTGTTTAATTACAGAGCCGTCTTCCCTAAGCCTAAACTCCAAATATGTGGGATACTTTGATGCGTATGCAGCATCCTGAATAGAGACGTCCCAACCGTCTATTACTGAATTATTTCTCCGATCTAGAACAGACCTCCACCCCTCCACGGTCGAGATTTCCGGGTAGAAGACAAGGAAATTGAAGAAGGAGAAATTTGTAGCTAAGGGTTTATAGGAGTTCAGCGAAGCATTATTGTCATAATATACACCAGACACATTCCCCATGGTCTGGCTCGGAAGAAACAGAGCTGAGGAAAGATTCGATTCCAAATCGTAGGAGACTTGGAGCTTGATAGTGCTAACATTCAGGAAAGTATTAAAGAGTGAGTTAGAACAATATGCCGACTCTCCTCCACTGTAGCAGTTGAGTATTAGCTCTAACTGGTCATAGGATATCCTTGATTCGATCTCACTTCCCCCTAGTTGAGAGCTAATTGGAAGCAGAATATTCATAATGAGGAATACCGCCAGAGCCTCCTTACGAAGTGTTATTGCTCGCACCAGTCCGCCTCCTGAAGAATTTAATAAGAATCACCGAGAAGATGAGAATAGCAGTTACTGTGAAAAATACATTCTGAATATTTCTTATGCGTTCCTCTTCAAGAGCACGTGAATATAAAGAGCTCTGATAAAGATAGGGATCGACTTCCCAGTACTCTATGATCGCGGTTACTGATTTTCCATTTGCGTCCATTCCTGAGATATCGTCGATATTCGTGACGCTTATAAGCTGGGTTATTGAGGATTCAAGAGATACATAGAATGAAGCGATTACTCCATCAGCAATTGTTCTGTTTTCAATGTAGTATCCCCCATCAAGGTCGACAGTCGTCACAGTATTCTCCCTCGTGGATCTCATCGCTGCGAAATCAAACCAACTTGTACCATTGATATTCCAGATAAACACATCTTGGATGTCAACGTTTCCTACCAAGGACCATTTTGGACAGAGGTCACCCTCACAGACGTGGTATAGTGATTCATACATGGTCTGGTTTTCCGTATCAATCCTCAGATCTGAGCCTAAAAATGAAATGTTGGAATTACCAAGGACAGATCCA
>JALWRB010000256.1 GCA_027077875.1 Candidatus Heimdallarchaeota archaeon | reverse complement strand
TGCTGGAAATAACTCCCTAGGGAGTTCTCCCTTGAGGATGCTGGGGGAGATGATGCTCAACAGATTTGCATCCCAGATATCTTCGCAATCTCTCCTTGCAGAACAGAAGGAGGATATACGCGACGAGATCCTTGAGAATGTAGTCAGTTCTTTCGCCCTTGCGGGTATTCTTGGCATTGACCTCAACCGGGAATTGAATGAACTTATACGACTACTCGAAAGTGTGTCCGCGGAAGCTAGCTGACTTCGAATAATTTAATACAATTGCAGTTCATACAGATGTGTTGAGTAACAAGCAAGAGGTGCAAGCAGCTGTCAAACTCCTTCTCAAAAACGGATACAGACTCACTCCTGAGTCTCTCCCCGTCCTGATCGATACAGGGTCGCCTCTGCAGATCGTCGAGAATTTCCTCAGTGGGAGGAGCCATGGTGGTGGACAAGTTATTGAGAGCACTGAGATCTTGGCAAAAGGGGTGGTTACATCAAAACCAAAACTGGTCAAACCTTCAACACTTGATCAGAGAATTAGTCGTTCTAAATCTTCTCCGGATAGCTCCGGGTCTGTGATCAGGACTCCGGCAAGCTTGCTGGAGGGACTTCACAACTACGAAAGTAACATCGAGGTCGTGTGGGAGCCAAAGTTCTCGAACAAGAGGTTGAGCGAAATCACGGACTTCAATGCATATTTCAAGAACCGTTATGACAAACTTAGCAAGATAGTCAAAGGTAAGCGGAAATCCGGTGCGTTAACACAGATCCGGAAATTGGCATCACTGAAAGAGAGGGACGAAGTTCTGATCATAGGAATGGTGACCTCGAAACACTTTCCAGCATCTGGTGGAGGTATTGTCGAATTGGAGGATCCCTACTCTGAGACAGTTCTTCAAGTTGTCATATCCAAGGAAAATGAGAGCTTAGTAAGCCAGTTCCTTATGGTAATGGACGACACGGTCATAGGCGTGGAGGGAACAGTTATCAACGAGGAGAAAATCCGAGCGAATGACCTTATCCTCCCGGATATCCCCCGGAACTACCAAGCCAATACCACTGATATTCCTGTCCATGCCGCATTCCTCTCCGACATCCACATCGGTTCCAAGGGGTTCCTCTCGAAACCATTCGAAAGGTTTGTGCGGTTTCTCAACGGAGAATATGGGAACTCTAAGATGAGGAAATTGGGGAGGCAGACAAAGTATGTCATGTTCGCCGGGGATGTTGTCGATGGCGTGGGAATATTTCCCAACCAAGAAGAAGAACTCTCTATCCTCGATGTGAGAGAGCAGTACAATGCCTTCGCCGCTTTCCTCGAACGAATTCCAGACGATGTAGAGATCGTTGTCATCCCCGGGAACCATGATCACGTTAGACCTGCAGAGCCACAACCTGTAATCAAACCAATTTACGCACCCGAGCTCTACAACCTTCCCAACGTCACTATGCTCCCAAACCCTGCACAGGTCAAGATCCACGGGGTGAAATCTCTTCTCTACCACTGCACAAGTCTTCCGGATATCCTCAACCACCTCCCTGGCCTGAAGACTGAGAAACCTTCTGAGGTTATGGTTAAGATGCTTCAGGCAAGGCATCTTGCACCTGTGTGGGGGTCGAGAACACCAATTGCTCCTGAACCCGAAGATAACCTTGTTATCGAATCCATCCCCGATATCTTCCACGGTGGTCACATCCACATAAATGACATGGCCCTGTACAATGGGGTTCGTATTCTGAACAGTGGGACAATGCAGGCACAGACCAGCTATCAGAAAGCTCTGAACATCATGCCAACGCCCGGAGAGGTGCTTGTTGTCAACCTCATGGATCACACCCCCAATCTCCTCAAATTGATGTGATTCTATGGATGGGCTTAATGATTCAAAGGATAGTCAGCTTGGTCTGCCCCTTCTCCTGTACCTTCTCACCAAAAGGAGGAACAAGCGGTGGTCCCGTAACCTAAGTTACTACTTTTTCCAAGCTCTGAAGGTAAACTACTACTTGCTCTTCGGAGCGGGGAGTGACCGGGTCGGGACTGTTATCACGAGGTTCGGAATCTTTATGGAGAACAACTGGAGGGAGGTAAAAGGGGATGATACTCTAATTTGGGAGCTAGTCGATCATCACCTAGATGGTGGTCGTCCCCTCCCACTGCATGGAGATGTCCTCCTCACTCGGGGGGCCATCTCTATCTCATGGCTAGGATCTGAAGAACTTGTACAGGTATTGGGTGACCAGACCCTCTGCACTACCTCAAATTTCACACCGCTTTTTTCGACGGGGCGGGTAGACCCGGTGGACTGGAGGGTACCGATGCCCCGTCCTGATTTCCCTATGTTTGGAACAGTGAATGAGTTTGTCAGTAATGGCTCGGGCTTCTGGTTACCTCAAGTTGGTACGACCTTAGAAGATGTGGGTTTCGCCTTCTTTGAGAGAGGGACAAACAATATTTTATAGGGTGTATCTATAAAGAAGTAAATGGAGAATCAGGCCAAGCAGGATCGTAAGGTTGTTCTATTTATTTATGATCTTATCCTCATCCTCTCTGGACTTTACGTCCTTGAGAAGCTGTGGGATTCTGGATTCTATCTAGATACGGTTCTTCTTTACTCTCCTCTTTGGCTTCTATTTGCTATCTTTCTGTACCTCCCAAAACGGGCTCGAACCCGTGTTGTCCCCTAATGATGTTATGTGTGATTGTTTGTTGTCATGTCACCAGCTATCTGTGTCCTCGATTTTACTGCACGTATGGGAGTGGATTATTGTTTCCTCACGTCACTCCTTGGTAATTCTCAGCTTTTCAGTATGGTAACAAGTGACAATTCCTAAAAAGCATCCATTTTATTAGGTGTTGATCGAATTGACTGGAGAAGTAGAGATTAGACAACCTTCCCCCAAGAAGCCAAAATTCGGGTTCCCCAGACCTTTAGCAATTACAAAGGTAGTAGCCCCTATTAGATACAAAAGGGCAATCATCAAGTCTGTAGAAGAAACAGGTTACATCGAACCCATCAAGGTCGATCCAAGGCTTGGAGCTGACCACCTACACGTTGAGGAAAGAAGAAATACTCTTGAGACCATCAAGAATGACTTGTCAACCGTTCTCAATCAGCTGGACTCAGGGGAGTTTGAGAAGAAGCAGAAAATCGAGCTACCGTCTGGTGAAGACGAGGTAATTGAATTCATCAAAGGTGAGATGAGTAAGCCACTCAATAAGATAAATCACCTTTTCTCTACAAGGCAGGAGCTTAACCAGAAGCTGTCCGACATGAAGGCACTTCACTCAGTAATTGAGAAATACGGTGCGTTAGGTATTGACCCATCACTTCTTAGCCAAGTAGATCAGCAGTTCACTGAGATCGTTATTGGGACAGTTGTCAACACCAAGGTATCATCGCTAAACACGACCCTAAGGGATATCACCAATGACCGGTATATCTTTGTCCATGAGCAGATGACTCAAGAGGAGTCGATGTTCCTCCTGATCTTCATGGTGGAGGACAAGGATGCAGTTGATGTCATTCTCCGGGAAGCACAGTACAGTCCTGTCGAGAGACCTTCAACCACAGGTTTCACGCTATCCGAGATCGAATCTGAGATTGACAAAATCAAGAACGATATAGAAGACATCGAGGACGATATTGAGGACTTCGCAGAGGACTATGGATATTTCTTACTTGGACTTCTTGAAGCAACCAACATCGAGCTTGAGAGGATTAATGAGATCGAGCTGAAGATGAGGCGGACGAAGACGCAACTGGTTATGTGGGGATGGATACCTCCCAAGTACCAAGATTCCTTTAAGTCACAGATACTGTACATCACCGAGAACAACGCCGATGTAGAATTCAGGGAAGGTGAACTGGATCCTTCACTGGTTCCCTCCTACAACAACACTCCCATGCCCTCACTCTTTGGTGGAATGAGAGGACTCGTCAACGCATTTGGTGCACCTTCCCATGAGGAGATAGATCCATTCGGATGGTTTGCCTTGTTCTTCGCGATGTTCTTCGGAATCATGTTTGCGGACGTCGGTCATGGGACGATTCTCTTGATCATTGGGCTGGGTCTCACATTCGCTAAAAAGAGGAAAGAGTCTTACCCAACCGATGGTATCGGAGGTTTTGTGTGGATGGGCTCCGAGCTCTTCATAATTATGGGAATATTCTCAATATTATGGGGTATGACCATGGGTTCATTGTTTGGTGACGAGACAATCCTGTGGAACACTCCCCTCGTCTATGTCTTCGGTGGATATGTGAAAAATGGAGAGTTCGTGAACTATGGCATCGGGACTTGGAGCTTCTTCGCAGATCTCAAGATCGAGAATATAGAGGGCAAGGACTACATCCTCGTGTCAAGGAACTACCAAAACCTACTGGTGTTCTCCTTCGCATGGGGTGCCATCACCATCCTCACTGGCCTGTTCATCCAGCTCTACCAGAAGCTGAACTTCAGGCACTCATCAATGGATCTGATCAGTCCTATTTTCCTTATCGGAATCTATGTCTTCGCTCTCCTCGCCTTTGTCTTCCCCGTAGCAGCAATATTCTTCGTGGTCATCATTGTTTTGGGTATATTCACCCTCTTTTACCTTGAATTCAAAGCTCATGGTATCGGAGGTATGATGCTAGGGCTGGATCACGTGCTTTCACTACTCAGTAACACATTCAGCTTCGGTCGGCTCCTAGCCATGAACACAATTCACTTTGTCTTCGCATTCCTCCCCTACTTATTCTTAGACATGGCTGTTGGTGGAGAGAACAGTCTGATCAACCACGAGGCAGGATACTGGCCCGAGACAATCGGTCCCCTCTGGCCCTTCTGGATACTTGGTGCAGCCCTCGGTTCGATGATCGTCGTCCCGGTAGAGACCACCTTTAGTACTCTGCAGGCACTCAGGCTTAACTGGGTCGAGTTCTTCTCCAAGTTCTACTCGGGAGACGGAATACCCTTCTCCCCCGTTGGGGTCAAGAGAGAGCTCACCACGGAGAGCTGAGGAGGGAGGAAGATGACCAGCAGTATCCCGTACCTCATCGCAAAGGCCAGATC
>JALWRB010000255.1 GCA_027077875.1 Candidatus Heimdallarchaeota archaeon | reverse complement strand
GTGAGGGATCGCTTCATCCGGGACTATTCAATTAGGGAGTTGGACGCCGGGAAAAGGGCGGAATTGCAGCAGAGACTCAGGGATCTGGGGGTGGAGAATATCAGGGAGAACGGGATCCTTGTGGAGTTCAGCCTGAAGAAACCTGACCAGCTCTCGCAGATCAGTGGGTACACCCCTATTCCCCGGCGGAGTCTGCTGGAACAGGTATTCGTGGACGCGGTGGGAGGCGAAATCCATTAATCTGCTCAGCCGCATAACCCTCTCTTTAGCGATTTTCACGCTTCTTACAGTGGGGATGACTAGGATTCAGATATCACAAGTGTCTGAGTACGGATCGGTGAGTGAGACGGACACTTTTAACGAGGCAATTTCTGTGTTCAGCGGCACAGCAGTGAGCGGATCCGTGAGTGCCAACACCACGTACCAACTTGTCATCAATCTAATCCACGTGGACAACACGTCCATGACCATTCTTTCCCTCAACGGAACGGGAACTATGAGGATCGACATAACTGCACCGAAGGGAGGGGTGATGCTTGTCAATTTCAATTTGCTGGAGGTGCCGGTCGATAGCATTGTTATTTTCGATATCTCCCTTCAGACAGAGAATGACCTGATCCCGATATTTACACCAATTGTATACATCCTTGTCGCACTTACAGGGATTGCGGTATTGACGGAGAGAAGACGGGTTCTCACGTTGACTGTGCCGGGTCACTACGGGAATACCTTGTCTGCCAATTACATGGAGATCATCCTTCCCTCGCTATTTGCGATGGTGACATTCAGTTTTCGGGTGAGGATTGGTGACGGGGAATTCGTCTCGATGATAATTGAAGAGATGCAGAGTGGACAACTATACACCTTTCTGTACTGGATATTCATTACCTTGGCAGGGAGCAGTTTCCTCACACGGAGACTGGGTGAAGTCCGATCATTGTGGACAACATTTAGGGGAAGAGAACGGACATTGATCTACAGGATACTCTATGCCGCTCGTTCATTCGTCTCGATTTTTTCCCAGACTATTGGCTTCTACTTCCTCATATTCTACGTTCAGGTTCTGAACTTCCGTACCTCGATTTGGGGTCTTGTTCAGATTGCCATATTTGCGCTAGTGCTCAGCTCAAATGCGGTAACCCACCTCTCGCTGTTCGGGATACTCTCCATGCTTCTGGACAACAGTACAAGGGAGGTTTACGTAATAGGGCAGATCCTGCTTGAAGTAGTGACATCTCAGTTGAGCACATTCACGACCTACTTTCAGTCCACCTTGAGGTACATCAGCACTTATGGATTAACATCATTTTTCATCCTCATATCCCTTGTAGTTCCACTTCTGCCGCTGCTACTTCTCTACAGATTTTACATTGACGCGGAGGTATACTCATGAGAAACGTCACAAAGGTCTATGTAATTCTCGCACTTGCAGTCATCGCGTTATCACCGTTACCCTCATTGGGGCAGGTCGCTGTGGATAAAACCTATAACTATGGGATACTCGATGAATCGATGCGTATTAGTGCAAGTATGGGTCAGAGATTGCATATCGAGATCACAGATTCTGCGGGGAGTGTTTCATTAAGGGTGGCAGATAAGGAGAGAGGCTATAATCTCAAATTGAGCTTTTCCGATGACGCAAAGTACATCATAGAAATAGAACGTGCGGTTCAAACATTATCAGTAGTATTTTACTCGCTAACTGGCTTCAGTGGTAATATCAAGATCTATGTAGAGGGGACATCTCCGTCTACCTTCTACCAGCTGGGGATGGGATTGCTCATTCTCTCACTGGGAAGTATTACAGAGCTCCTTCTGAGGAGACCATCGACCTCACCATACCTCCATGACGAGGACAAGAGAGTAAGCCCCAAAGGACTGGTTGGAGGTATCGTGCCGTTTTATCTCCTCGCTGGAGTACCGTCAATGTCTAGCACAATATATCGCTATGAACCGGATTTATCCTACGCACCGGACCTCCAATTCAAAGATCTATTCGTAAACGGAACACAAATTAGTCTCCCGTTAATCGTTCTGCTGATAGTACTGACCTACCACTTGTCGATTAAACCCGATAGACCTAGTCCCTACTCCGTCTACCCAATCGATGCGAGGAGACAGTACATTGCAAGGATCATGGTACATCTCAGCGTCCTCTTTGCATTGTCTGCAGCCCTGTACAGTATAGCACTGTTCAACGGGGAGTATTCAGGTACGAGGTATGTCTGGATGTACATTTTGGCATATATCGCGTCATTCGTGGCCCTGTCCCTCTTCGTTCTGCTACAGGTTCTTATCACAGACTTTGTACGTGTTGATCGGATTACGCCATACCTTTTCCCAATTAGTATCTTGATCTACATCATAAGGTTCAGTGACTGGAATATACCGGTCTATCACCTCCTTGGTAGCGAGATAGCATCATCTCTCTTCCAGCCCTCTCCCTACCTATGGTTCTACTTCGTGGAGGTCATCGTGGGAATAGCCGCTACCGTGTACCTCAACCTGAGGTTGAGAAAATCGAACGGATTTGTCGCGAATTAGGAGCAAAGCCGGTGGGAACTTCTTTCGTCCTCTTTGAGGTGGCACAACCCCCCTTGGACAGTCAGCCGCTACCACATAATTCTCTTTTTTCCAGATGCAGTCTGTAGGTTATGGGAAAAGCAGATAAAGTCCCACCATATCATTCCTTGGATATGACCATAATAACGAAATTGGGTAAGTATGTGGGAGAGTATGGTCTAATTCCCAAGACGGGGAGTGGACTGAAAGCACCGGATCTCAAGAACTTGGAGAAGTTGAACATAATCGAGATGGGGAAGATACCCCTGAAGTCGGGGAAGGCACCTGCCAATCCCAATGCCTTCAGGCTCACCGATCTCGGGAGGAGGTTCGTGAAAATGTCCTTGAGTCAGGAGGTGTCAGTTGCTGAATCGGTGCTCAGGGCCAAGAAGTCACTTGACGAGACGAAGGGCGAGCTGGATTCCATCAAGCAGTCCATCTCCAGAGTCGAGGAGGAGATTGCAGGAATCGAGCGGATGCTGGAGAGGGTCTCACAACAACCGGTCTCCCGCACCAGTCCGAGTTCGGACTTATCGGAAGAGCGGATTCTCTCGATCCTCAGACAGGCGGAGATGGGGGCAGGTCCCCGTGAGAGATCGGGGTATCTCTACTCGACGGACCTGTACTATGTCGCGCTGGGCAGACTGGGGTTGGGGGAGAAGGAGATAAACGACATTCTGTACTCCCTCTACGACCGCAACCTCCTCGAGCTGCAGATGGGAGATTCCTCGGGTGGGAATCGGGGGGTGAGGACGTTGTCCGGGAAGTTGTTTCACTGGGGAAAGGTCAAGGGTGGTGCGTGAGTGTTTGGGATCTTCGGGAGTGGTCCGAGAGACAGGCAGATTCGCGATGACAAGCTGAGGAGTCCCCTCATTCCGAATCCTTTTCCGGGGAGACCTGCCACTGCAACCGCAGATAATCCACCGACGAAGCTCTTGGGGAGAGACCGGGAGCGGGGTGAGTTGAAGAGTATATTTGTTAAGGCGGCCAGTACGGACAACAGCCCGCTCATCATAATACAGGGGGAGACGGGGATGGGGAAGTCCGCACTCACCTCTTACGTGTTCAACGAGATCATACGGGGTGAGATGGATGTCCACGGGATCCATGCGTATTCTGCGTTCATCGAGGCTTACGGCGAGGTGAGAGATTTTCGCCTCAGCAGCTTCTACTCCCAGATCATGAAGTCCTTGGACAAGTACAGCCTCCTCGAGAAGATCGTCGCAAGGATGATCCAGTTCATCGCTCGGATCGTGCACAGCGAGAGCGATGTATTCTTCAAAGAGACCTTCGGGGACTGGGATCCGGATGAGTCAATCAGCTCGACAATCCAAGTCATGAACGACCCTGCGAGAGCCCAGAAGATGATCGATGGTGTGGAGACCGCCCTCTCCGTCTACCTCGCGAAGATCAGGAGCAGGTGGAGGTCCATTGACACCTCCTTCGTGAGGGTCCTGCTCCTCTCTCAGGCCGCGGTCAAAGACCGGATAAACGCGCTTGAGGCCCTGAAGTCGGGGAGTAAATTTGGTTCCTTCTCGGTCCACACCGACGCTGATGCCAAGCACATTCTCAACGTCCTGATGGATCTGCTGACCGCGATAAGCCCGCTCAGTGTCATGGTCATCTTCATCGATCAGCTGGAGGAACTGTTCGACAACGAGCAGCCGAAGAAGATCGCGATGAAGGTCTTCACCATGCTCCTGACCCTGCGGCAGATCCCGAAGATGTCGATAGTTCTTTCGGGGAACAACCAAGCGTACAAGTACCTGATGGACAATCTATACGAGGATGCGAGGGATCAGATAGAGCAGTGGCACAAGTACCTGCACCTCCCCAGGCTCCCAGCGGAGGACGTCACCGACATCGTCTACGAGATGCTGAACAAGTTCTGGTCGGAGAACGACCTCGTGATAGATCCGAAGAATCCGTACTATCCCCTCTCCGAGAGGACGATTGTGTACCTCTATGAGAAGAATGACAGGAACCTCAGGAGGACATTGATCAACCTGCATGACATCTTCAACTCCTTCAAGGACAACGAGGAGGTCAAGGATCTCAGCGACCCGATTAAGGCGATAGGTGATTTACAGATCATCTCCGAACCGACGATTCTACCCCGGCAGATTCAGTCGGATTTCTACGAGTACCTTACCTCGAATTCGATACAGGACAAGGAAAGATCCCGCATACCAGAGGTAGGGATATACAGGTTATTCGAGGTACTTATGAGAGGGCACGACTTCATCTCGGAGTTGAAGGAGTCCCCGAAGATGCCGAAGTCCGGGAAGAGGCCGGATATCTACTACAGGCTTGGGGGTAACCTCTACCACTATGACTCCCGCAAGGTGGGGATTGAGGTCAAGTGCTACAGGCGGGGGGTTCAGATTGACAGGGGGAATGTGATGAAGACCGTGGAGCTCCTCGAAAAGGGAGATCTGGACTATGTCATCTGGGTGTCGAACGTCGAGCTCCATCCAGAGACTTTGGCATCACTG
>JALWRB010000254.1 GCA_027077875.1 Candidatus Heimdallarchaeota archaeon | reverse complement strand
GGAGGTAGGATGCTATTCCCACCGACTGTCGAGAAGAAGATCGTGGAGAAGATCAACCGCAAGGAGTACAAACTTGCTCTGAAGTCCGCTATCGCATCTACCTCTCACAAAGATCTTGTCCTCTCCAGAGGACACAGGGCAGAAGATGTGGACCATGTCCCTCTTGTCGTAGACGATGCCATCATGGAGGTATCCAAGACTCAGGAACTTAAGGAAGTACTGGAGAACCTCGGTCTCGGTGACGATCTCGTGAGAACCAGTAAAAAGAAGATCAGAGCTGGTAAGGGTAAGATGAGAGGAAGGAAGTACAAGACCAAGACAGGTCCCCTTCTGGTAGTGTCCGAGGACTGCGCAGTAGTTAAGGCTGGAAACAACCTCCTCGGTGTCGACGTCCTCACCACCAAGCAACTCACCGTTGAGAGCCTCGCTCCCGGTGGTGATGCTGCCAGGCTCACCGTCTGGACCAAGAGCGCCCTAGAGCAGCTCAAGGAGTTCTAAGGAGTGAGATGTTATGGATCCATACGACATAGTCATTAAACCAGTCTTCTCAGAAGCAGTGTACGAGCTCATCGTTGACTCAGGTCAGAACAAGCTCGTATTCGAGGTCAACAGAAGATCGAACAAGCACCAAATCAAGCAAGCACTTGAGGAGATGTACAACATCAGGATCACTAAGGTCAACACGCTCATCACCCCATACGGGAAGAAGAGAGCAATTGTGACCCTAGCTCCCGAGTACCCAGCCATCGATTTGGCGGCGGAACTCAACCTCTTCTAAGGTGAGATATTATGGGTAAGAGAATTACGGTTCAGAGGCGAGGACGTGGCTCACCAGTCTACAAGACTGCAGGTCACAAGCGTGTCGAACCCATCAAATACAGAAAGATTTCACTCGAAGAGATGGAAGACTCATTCACCGCTAAGGTGCTGGAACTCAGGCATGAGCCCGGTAGGTCTGCCCCCCTCGCAAGAGTGCTATTCTTTGACGGACAGTACAAGTACGTCCTCCCCGCCGAAGGCATGGCAGTTGGAGACACAATCACGTACGGTGCTACTGCAGACATAAAACCAGGCAACGTCCTCCCACTGAAGGACATTCCCATCAGAACCCCCGTGTTCAACCTCGAACTCAGGGCAGGAGATGGAGGAAAGCTTGTCAGGAGCGCGGGTGGCTATGCCATCATCGACTCTAAGGACGAGAAATTCGTCTATGTCAAGCTTCCCAGCGGAAGGATCAAGCCTATCGTGCCAAAGGCCCGAGCAACAATCGGTGTTGTAGCGGGAGGTGGTGTGACAAGGAAACCCCTGCTCAAGGCGGGTAAATTGTACCACAAGAAGAAGGCTAAGGGTCAGAAGTATCCAAAGGTAAGGGGTACAGCTATGAACCCAGTGAACCACCCCCACGGTGGTGGTGCTCACCAAAGCCCTCCGAGGTCTACAACCGTCAGCAGAAATGCTCCGCCTGGTAGAAAGGTCGGTCTTATCGCAGCACGCAGAACTGGTCGTAAGCGTGGTCGTATCGTCAAGGACTAGGTTCACAAATTTATTTCAATTCAATATTAAACTTACACACTTTCTATATTAAATTAAATTCATATCTACATGTCATGGACCAGTAGTGAGAATGTATCACTCAAAATTCCAACTTCTGAGATAAAAACATTTTTTTCTTCGATCTACATATTGATTTCAATGAACAGAGAGAAGATGATCTCCATGGTAAAACGATACATGGAAGATCTTTACTGCAAATGGCAGTACTCGATAATCGATGAGATCATACACCCTGAATGCATGATCGAAACAGTCTCTCTTTTTGGTGCTGCGAAGTGGTTGAGGGGAAAAGAGGGTGCACGGGCAAGGGTAGAAATGTCCCGGCAGGCATTTCCTGATGCAGACTGGTCTGCAAATGACTATATCGTCGAAGACAATAAAGTAGCCGTACATTGGAGACTCAAGGGAACCCATCGAGGTGCATTTTTCGGAATTGAGGCAACCTTTAACCCAATAGATGTGAATGGAGTCTCCATTTTCCATTTCAGGGATGGTTTAATTTGTCAAATCCGTCAGTATATGGACTCGATGCAAGTCGTTAATCAACTGAATATTTTCCAGCACCTAGAAGATGAGGATCTATCTCAATACATGGCAACTGTTGGAAAGATTTTACGGATTATGAGTTCTAATTTTCCAGAAAAGGAAGAATGATTTCTTTGGGCAAAACATGACAAAGGTGGCTGTACACTCGTCTGTATCGAGAATATATCTCCAATATAATTAAAAGTCCAATTCACTATACCAACTTATGTACTCATACTCAGAGGGGAACATCACCGTGACAACGGATCCATCTTCGGTCGATCGGGAACGTCTCTTCGACTATCTGCATAACGAAGCATACTGGTCTAAAGGCATTCCACGAGGGATTTTTGAAACATCCCTTCAATATTCCCGAACGTACTCGGTGCTCCTAGATAATGAGATGGTCGGATTCGCAAGGGCAGTTACAGACTATTCCACATTCATGTACCTCGCAGATGTCTATATAGAAGAGGTGCACAGGGGTAAAGGTTACTCCAAGGTCTTAATGAAGGCAATCATGGAGGATCCCAAGCTCTCTAATGTCCGGACTTGGTTATTGCTCACACGAGATGCGCAAGGCTTGTACAAACAATTTAATTGGAAGCATTTCGATGATCCTCATAGGGTAATGCGGTACAGGTCAAAGCCTGATGGTATCCCGTTCTACTCGTAATATTGAACTCCCCAAGAATATGTGTAGCACCCACTGACAATCTCTAAGAAAAACTCTCCGAGCCTTTAAGTAGACAAAGTACACGAGTAACCTGTGAAATTGGTTCGGACATTCGACACCGAAATCTTTTATCAGTATCTCTTTATGAAATATCCGCGAATGGAGGATTCCCTCCTTCGGTCATTTGATTTGGAAGAGACCTGGACTCTTGGATCTTCCGATGAAGTGAATGCAATACTAAATAGCACCAAGAGGTCACCAATCATACACGCCGACTCAGGGCTTATAGATACCAACAACAACATTCTCCCCATCGAATTGGAGACCATACCCAACATCTATACCCTCGTTCAGGTGCCCCATTATTGCTATAGAGCAAGACATATCACTTATCGCTACAGACTCTTGCCGAACATCCATAAGATTAAGGTCTTAATGGTATCTATTGGGCTTTCACAGGAATATATTGACAATTTGGAAGGACCAATGTGTTCAGTTAAAGCGTTATACCCAACCAATCCTAAATACTCACTTAGTATTGAAGAAGATGAGAACCCAGTATTTTATGCACTACAGCAACTTCTCTCTGAATGGGATGAATCAGATTATAGAAGGATAATGAAAATCGAATCCATCCCACGATTGGGAAAAGTATTTATCACCTGTTGGGTATTATTACTAGGAGATCTGGATCAAATGGCTGAGATCGAATCGAAGATTAAGAAGATTATAGAGGAAGAGTTTGGGTCGGAGGAGGAATTTGTTGACGGCGCTCTTCGAGAAGAAGGTCCAGAAGTACTGCGATTGTTCAAACCTTGGCAGTTAAAGGCCTTAAACCCTGAGCAGTTGAAGGGGTTGGATCCTGAGCAGTTGAAGGGGTTGGATCCTGAGCAGTTGAAGGGGTTGGATCCTGAGCAGTTGAAGGGATTGGATCCTGAGCAGTTGAAGGGATTGGATCCTGAGCAGTTGAAGGGATTAGATTCTAAGCAGTTGAAGGATCTGGAAGCAGAACAATTACAGGATCTCCCTCCAGAGGTTCTTGCGAGGGCACTTGAACTTACCAAGAAAAAAAATAACTCTGGAGAGTAACTAGGTAGAACACTACTGAGTGCCATGGAGCTTGTGATGATAATGGAGATGTACGGTAACGGTGAATGTCTCTTCAGGGAGGTTGATGAGTCCACGACCAGAATCCTAAGGTTGTTTAAACCGAACCAGTTGAAGAGCTTAACTCCTGATCAGCTCAAGGGTCTTACTCCTGATCAGCTCAAGGGTCTTACTCCTGATCAGCTCAAGGGTCTTACTCCTGATCAGCTCAAGGGTCTTACCCCTGCTCAGCTCAAGGGTCTTACCCCTGCTCAGCTCAAGGGTCTTACCCCTGCTCAGCTCAAGGGTCTTACTCCCGAACAACTTGGTGATATTCCACCTCACGTCATCATGAAAGCGATTGAATTAAAATCTAGAAATACTCATTGATTGTATTTATTCTCCTGATTGAATAGAGGGTGGGTGCAGACTCCCCCATATTCTAAGGGACTCTATGATCATCTCACACTCCTTCCCGTATTCAGTTAAGGTATAGACAACTCGTGGAGGGATCTCTGCGTAAGCAGTTCGTAATACCAAACCGTTCTCCTCAAGATGTCTTAGCTTATTGGTTAGGGTACGAGAGTTGAGACCTTCAATATCCCGCATTAACTCCTTGTGACGTCTTGGCCCTTTTAGTAGCTCTTTAAGGATCATTGTCCCCCACTTACCTCCGAGGAGATCGAGTGCTCTTTCCACATTACACGAGTATTCTTTGTGCATGTATCCATTAGTGTAATATTCTTCATAAAGGAAATTATTGTATACTATTGTAATATGTAAAGAATTAGAGGTAAATGTTCAATGGTAAATGATTCTAAGACTTCATATTGAATAATTGAAACACATAAGACTTGTCAATTATTGGTTAGATTATGAACGTGATTAATGGTTCAAAATATGAGGGAAAAGATGCAGCAATGGCTGCTGTATTCGATTTCTACATCGCTTTCAACAATCAGGATATCGATCTTATGGAAAAAGTATGGAAGAACTCCGAGCAAGTCCGAATGTACAATCCCATAGGGGGATCAATTGACGGATACGAAGCAATCATCGAGAGCTATAGAAGGATCTTTAGGAAGAAAGTCTTCGTGGAGTTCTATGACTTCCGAGTATTCTCTTCAAAGGAGCAGTTTCTTATATTTGGAAAGGAAAGGGGTAGCTTTGACTATGACGGACATCGCCACAAGCTCATGATTAGGACGACGAGGATCTTCCAGAAGGATGACGACGGTTGGAAGCTTGTGCACCACCATGGATCTATCGACGATCCCGAACTCCTGAGGATGTACATGGAAGCCACAAGAGCATAGTCCTCACTTGAGATAAGTGAAGGTCGGTCCCTTTTATACATCCTGTTGGATTCTATCTTACCATGGAAAACACAAAACAATATGGTAAACTTGGATTTTATGGTGGATTGGTCATTGGGATTGGTTACTTTCTCTATGGATTCCTAATAATAATCAACAAAGCCCCTAGGTATGGTAAAGATCCTTCTGGATTTATGAACGCATTGATTTCTGGAGACGAAGGTATTTGGTTTGCATATTCAATGATCTTTATGATAGCTAATATCGCTGGTATAGCAATGGCAATTAGCTATAGACATAACCTATCCAATAATGAAAATGCTGCTGGACTTGAGTTCTTCACGATGCTTGGAATTCTCGGATTCGTTCTGAATTCTTACGCTTTTGCAGATTACTTGGGTAAGATTCTTAGGGTTGCAGGGAACTATCAAGATTTGTCATCTGATGCACAGGCTTCAATTAATGCCCAGACTTATCTTGGAGACCCAACTGGAATTCTTAGAGTTACCCTTATTTCAATTTGGCTATTTGCCATTGTCTACTATGCGAATAAAGAGGGAGTATTCTCGAAACCTCTATCACTGGTGGTTGTTATTGGAGGGCTAGACTACTTCCTCTTTGCAATTGATCGGCTATTTCTCGGTAGTACTATTGGAATAATAATAAATATGTCAGCAGCTATCCTCGGACCACTTATCTTCATATGGATGGGATTTGCGATAAGAGACACGTGACACTCCTAGATTGCGAATATTGAAACTAGGTAACAAACTTGTCCTTAATTATTTCAAATCTCATCTCTGGACTGTACTATTGTATTTTTATCCAAATTCAATGATTTTAAAATGGGTGTGGACATGCACTCTCTTTATTCACTAAATTATTCTCAAGACTCTACATTGTGTCCAGGTAAATTATGACAGTACTGAAATACAATAGTTTGAGCCTTAAGCTACTCAGGCAATTTATTACCTCGGTTAATAGAATAAATTTAATAGGACAGGCTCTGAATACTATATGATATGGATGCAAGTATAGATGAGTTCCTAAAGGCGCTTGCATCAGATCTTGAGAGTCTCTCCTGACTTAGGAAACTTCTTCAAATTGAAGATGACTATGCAAAAAAGTCTGACCTTGATCCAATAATTATAAATCTTGACAGACAGTACAAGGAACTCAAGGAACTTCGAATCAGTAGTGAAGCTCAATTCACTAAGGTCTGGGAAGAAATCAAGGAGCTCCGAATTAGTAGTGAGACTCAATTTACCAAGGTCTGAGAGGAGATGAGAGCGCAACGTGAGGAGATGAGCAAAGGTTTCAAGGAAATGTGGTCTGAAGTTAGGCGTCAATCACAAGACCTTCATAGAAGACTGGATAAACATGAGAACTGGCTCAAAAAAATGGGAGGTACTGACTTGGAGCTAGAGTCACTTTCGTGGTTTAGAGCAGTGCTGAGGACAAAGCAACTTCCTCACGAAGATCTAATATGGAAAAAGAAATTCCGGGATCCAAAGGAGAGGATAGGAACTTCTGACATAGAATTCGATATATTTTCCGAAGATCCACTTATGGCAATCGAGGTCTGCTCTCACATCTCAGAGATTTCAAAGGTAACAAATTTTATCAAGAAATTCGAGTTTTTAGAAGAGAAATTTAGTAGAAAAGCTCTAGGAGTCATAGTAACTTTCAGGTTTGATCCCTCAATTGAAGACGCAGCAATTGAGCTAATCGAGTCCAAAAACATAGGTCTTATCAGTATCCCCCTTGCTACAGATTGTCTGGAAGATTAAAATATTGAAAATCTACATGACTTATTTGTAAGAAAATTATCTCGTTAGATGGTGATTGGCGCTTGGTACTTACCCCAGACTTTGCGGAGGGTTCCTGATATTTCACCAATCGACGCTCGTCTTCGTACTGCTTCAAGAACTATGGGGAAGAGGTTATCCGAACCCTTAGCAGCAGATTCTAACTTCTGCAAGATCTCCTTGACCGCTGCATTATCCCTTTTCTCCTTGATTTCTTTGAGTTTGTGGACTTGGTCATCTCTTACACTCTCGTCGACAGTTAACAGGTCGTATGTATCCTCTTCTTCTTGAATATACGAGTTCACACCTACAATTATCCTCTCCTTTTTGTCGATTGAGAGTTGGTACTGGAAGGCAGACTCTTGGATCTCTCGCTGAATAAACCCTTGATTGATCGCTTCGAGAACCCCAATATCCTCGACCTGCTTAATCAGGGCACGGGCTTCGGTCTCAAGTTTATCTGTCAGCCACTCCATGTAGTATGACCCTCCAAATGGATCAATGAAATTTGGTACCCCGCTCTCTTCAGCGATGATCTGTTGCGTTCGAAGAGCTATTGTAGCAGCTTTATCTGTAGGAAGGGCGAGTGCCTCATCCATGCTGTTGGTGTGTAGGGATTGTGTTCCCCCCATGACCGCAGAAAGGGCTTGTAGTGTTACCCTGACGATATTATTTTCTGGCTGCTGAGCAGTGAGAGTACTTCCACCGGTTTGTGTATGGAACCTGAGCTTCATAGACTTCTCATTCTTCGCACCGAACTCCTCCTTCATCATGGTCGCCCACATCCTCCTCGCTGCTCTAAACTTAGCGACCTCTTCCAGGAAATCGTTGTGGGCATTGAAGAAGAAACTCAGACGTGGAGCGAATTTGTCGATATCCATACCTGTTCTCAGTGCAGCTCTCACGTACTCTCGTGCATTTGCCAAGGTGAAAGCGATCTCCTGAACAGCGGTACTCCCTGCTTCACGAATGTGGTAGCCACTGATGCTGATAGTGTTGAACTTGGGGTAATTTTCTGAACAGTACTCGAAGATATCAGTAATGAGTCTCATAGAGGGCTCGGGTGGGAAAATATAGGTGCCCCTTGCGACATACTCCTTAAGGATATCATTTTGTATGGTTCCAGAGATTAACTTGGGATCTACCCCAGATTCCTCTGCAGTAACAGCGTACATGGCCAAGAGTATCATGGCAGGTGCATTGATCGTCATGGAGGTTGAGATCTTCGAGAGGTCAATTCCTTTAAACAGCTGTTTCATGTCCTCCACGGTGTCTATTGCCACACCGACCTTACCGACCTCCCCCTCCGATAAGGGGTCATCCGAGTCAAGTCCCATTTGGGTTGGAAGGTCAAATGCAGTCGAGAGACCGGTCTGCCCTCTCTCAAGTAGCAGGTGGAAACGCTTGTTCGTCTCCTCTGCTGTCGAGAATCCTGAGTACTGCCTCATCGTCCATTTCCTTCCGCGGTACATGGTGGGGTAAACGCCTCTTGTAAAAGGGTACACTCCTGCTTGGGGCTGGTCTGCAACAGAGGGGCTCATGGAAGCATCGCTTTTGTCAGGGACATCGATACCAGAGAGAGTCTTATTATCCATTATTCGATCACCTTCACATTGTCTTTAACAAACGCGACTATCTCGTCGAGTGGTGTTCCAGGTCCGAATATGCCTATGACCCCCTCCTTCATCAGATCCTTTGCGTCGTCGTCCGGGATAATACCTCCTCCAAACACGACAATTTCTTCTGCATTCTTCTCCTTCAGAAGCTTGAGAACTTTCCTGAACAGGTGGTTGTGCGCACCAGAGAGGACTGACAACCCGATTGCATTGGCGTCTTCCTGCAGTGCAATTTCCACGATAGACTCCGGAGTCTGGTGCAGTCCAGTGTAGATCACTTCCATTCCGGCATCCCTCAGTGCACGTGCTACGACTTTAGCCCCTCTGTCATGACCATCTAATCCCGGTTTTCCAATTACAACTCGGATCTTGGAACTCATACTTAAAATGTGATTGAATACCTCTCTATTAAAATCTACGACCTAATCATGTCCTACCCAAAGATCTCCAGTGTCTCAAAAAAATCACGGAGATTATGGGTTTCCCACATCCTCCTGAGCTTGATATTTACTGGATTTTCCCGAAGATCTAGATACTCTAAGGGTTTACCAGCAAATGCCTCGGGTGGTATCACAATAAGCTCATTACTGTTTAAGTGTAGTTCCTTTAACTTATCCATCTTGATGAATGAGTTAACGTCTATTGATGTAAGGTGGTTGTGGTCTAGTCTCAGGACCTCAAGATTCTCCATGTTTTCCATGATAATCGACTGAATGGAGTTGTTTGATAGATCCAACTCACGTAAGTCTCTCAGGTTCCTAAAGATCTCAGGTCTTAGTTCCCTTATATGATTATTTCGTAGGTTCAAAACTTGAAGAGATGGTGGGAAGGTCTCTTCCCGCTTCGACAAGATTTCTCCTAACAGATTCCTGTGAAGATCCAGATGACGTAGGTTGGTGAAAGAAGACAGGATCTGTTCATCGACATCTCGCAGCCTGTTCTCAGAAAGATACAGCTTCTCTAACTTTGAATTGTTTTTGAATAATCCATTGGGTAGAGATTCAAGGTTATTGCGTGAGAGATCCAATATTTCAAGGGATATAAGGTCTGAAAATACGTCCGCATCAAGTTTGGTCAAATCATTGAACTCCAAGATAAGAACTCTTAGATGATCTAGTCCCTCAAACAGACCATCCGGAATTTCAACAAGCCTCGAAGAGGATATATCTAACTCAATGATCTGTTCTTCTCCTCCGATCTCCTCAAGCTTGAAGTGTTTTGGATTGACTTGGATTCTACGGATTATGTTCCGAAGTGCAGTCTTTCCATTCATCAACATTGATTCTTACTTCTCTATTAATAATAACTAAGGTCTATCTATTCTCTTTGATGAATTTTAGGAGTGAAATAATGCCCTTCTTTATCTCGATGTTCTCCTCGTTGATAGCAAGCCGGTTTAGCACAAAGATCTGGCCAAGGTGAATATTGAAATCTAACCATTCTCGGAGCTTATTCAGGGCATCTAACCTGTCTCTTCTTGATGGTGATTTCACCAGAATTTCGATATATTCATTGACGATATAGGTGGTGAGATCGTCGATCAGATTCAAGTCTTCCTTGAGTACCAATTCCTCCGGGATATCATAGAATGACGAGTAGCTGATGATCTCGGCATCCATCTCAGTGGGGTACATGTAGGATGATACTGACATAGATAAAGTTCGGAATTTCTCTGTAATTAATTGGGGAAGGGTACCTTTCAAGTGAAGTTTGACAACCTAGTAAATCTCTACGCAGATTTCTGAAATTAGTCGTGAAAAATATAAAATTAGTGACGTTTGATTCTATATGGTTGTACTCTAGAACTGCTCCCCCTCCCTAAACTTGTACTGCTTGAATATCTCCAAAGCAGCTAAAGGTAGGGCTGCAAAAATGAGAGCAATTATCCAGTCGCCTAGGCTTAACATGATCAGATTTGTTCCAAAGTTCAGTGGTGTGTACATCATTAGGAGGTGGATAAGCAGAGGAATTCCCACAATCAAAAAGATGAACTTGTTCGAGTCCTTAACTCCCTCAATGAAATTCTTATTGATACGTCTAATAGAAAATACTATCATCGTCTCTACAATATAGATCACTGTAAGGAGCATAGTCCTTGCTTTAGCATGAGCTAGGTGTATAGCTACTGGAGTTGTAGGATCTCCGTCAAATTTCTCCGTGATACCCAATGAATTCAGCTCATTGATTGGAATGAATCTATTGAAGGTGAGGCTGAACACAGTGAGCATCGAGGTAGCAAATACTATGATGAAGACTATCATCCCGCGGAGCATGTTCCTGGGAATAAGTTCATCTTGCTCTCTCGGTTCTAGTTCCATAATGTTCTCATCCTCCTTCCCAAATATAATGGCGAGAGGTGGTAATGCGTGGACAATCATAAAAATGTAAGCTCTCTGCATATCATTCAGTATGTAGTTGAGGAAGAATGCTGCGAGGAAGTACATAATTGCCTCTGCAATATTCAGGGCGATGTAAAAGAAGATCATGATCCTGATCCTCTCGTAGAGGTTTCTGCCTTCTGCTACACCCTGGACCAAGGACACATACGAGTCGTCTGCGATGACAATATCTGCCGCCTCTTTAGCGACTTCTGTCCCTGTGATCCCCATAGCAACTCCTGCGTCAGCCATGGTGATAGCCAGAGCATCATTTACACCGTCACCTGTCATGGCCACGACTCCTCCAGCATCTTGGTACCGTTCGACGATGATCTGTTTGTCCTGTGGACTGACCCTCGCAAATACACTTACCTTGAAGAATTCCTCGTCTGTGAGATTGGGAATGTCCTTCCCCTCAACGACAAGCTCGTCGGGATCGAGTATCCCAACTTTGCGTGCAATGGTTCCTGCAGTTGTGGGAGCGTCACCGGTGATCATAATGGGGAAGATCCCTGCCTTATCCAAAGTCGCCACTGCGTCCTCAACCCCTGGTCTCGGGGGATCAAGTATACACATGAAACCAAGGTAGGTAAGTCCGCTCTCAATTTCTGCCCGTTCCTGTTCGAGATCATCAGATTCAGGGATCTTGTCGATCTCCTTGTAGGCAAGTGATACGAGTCTGTAGCCTTCGTTGGCGAATGTGTCTATCTTCTCCATGATGTCCTTGCGGGTGCTCTCCTTCATGGTAGAGCTCTGTGTCAAGGAGTGAACCTTTGTGCATCGCTCGAGGATGACCTCACTTGCACCTTTGGTAAATACTATGAGTCGTCCTTCATTCTGTCTGTCTTCAAATATAGCAGACATCCGTTTAACCGCAGAATCGAAAGGGTACTTCTTCACCGAGACGAACCTCTGATTGAGGTCGAAGATATTGATGTTTGACCTGAGTGCAAGGTTCATGAGGGCAATATCGGTGGCATTTCCTAGAATGTTGATCTCGTTGACGTTCTCACTGGTTTCTACAAGAGTGGCGTCATTGTTCAGGACTCCTGATGCAATGATGAATCCTAGTGTAGAGTCAATGTCCACCTTCTTGAACACCTCTTTCTCTTCTCCCTCCTCATCCCCAATATAGATCGGCTTGTGCTTTTGATTCGGGACTTCATAGTATCTTCCTCCATCCCATATCTTGACCACTGTCATCTTTGAGGTCGTCATTGTCCCAGTCTTGTCAGAACAAAGTACGGATGTTCTTCCTAAGGTCTCAACCACTGCCAGTTCCTTTACAATGACATTCTTCTGCGCCATGTGCAGAACTCCCGTGATAAGAACAACAGTAGTGAGGAGGGGAATATTGATGGGCATGACCGCCATAGCGGTTATCATAGAACTGGTGATGATCTTGGCAAAGTCCTTGAGGGAATTGATGGGAATTGTCGTTAACCTATATCCCAAAAGGAGAAAGAGGAAAAAGACCATGAAGAAACCTAGCCACTTTCCAATGGCGTTAACCCTTGTTCTCAGTGGGATCTCCAAAGTGTGCATCTCACCCATTGCAGCAGCAATTCTTCCCAGTTCTGTCTGATTCCCGATTGCTGTAACAACGGCTTTTGCACTCCCTGTTTGGACAAATGTACCGAAGTAGAGCATGTTTCTCCTCGCAGATAGTGGTGTGTCAAGATCCAGAGCTCCACTCGGATCCTCTGCTTTACGGACAGCAATGCTCTCACCAGTTAGGCTTGCCTCATTCACCGTGAGGTTGCTGCTCTCAATAAGTCTGCAGTCTGCTGGAATCTTGTCCCCGAGGGCAAGCTCGATGACATCTCCGACCACAAGGTTCTCGGCGAGAATCTCAATATTCAAACCATCCCTAATCACCTTAGCTTTCGGTGGTGACAGATTCTTCAACGCTTCAACCTTCTTCTGTGCCCTGTACTGCTGGAAAATTGCAAGTACCATATTGAAAGCAATGAAGGTTAGCCAGAACCAGACTTGTCCCCTCGTCTCGGGGACTGCCAGTGAAAAGAGGAAGAGCAGAGCAGTCATGATAAGATAGATCACGATTAACGTATCGAGTAAGGGCGCAATGTAGACCTCAATGATACTGGGTTTCTTGCTGTAAACCACATTCTGGCCATATAGTTCCCTCCTCGTCTCAGCTTCCTGAGAGCTTATTCCAGTCCTATAATCTGTCTGCAACAGGTTTTCTATCTCATTTGCAGTCTTATTGTACCCATCAACAGCTCGGGGTACTTTCTCACCTAGTGCTAGGGACACATCATCCATCAATGTTTGATATAGCTGGTATTTATTTGTCTATCGAGATTGTCTAATTCGATTGTAGGATATTTTACACTGATTATGGAGTGAAACTTTTCTTCAACATGATCAATAGACGATCTCCCTCATTGAGCTTCATCTTTTTATTGTCGAACTTTACCAGTCTTCCCAATTTGTTAGAGTAAATTAAGGCAAGATTGTCATATCCGAGTGATCTCAACCTTCTTCGCCAATACTTGAGATTATCCTCAGTCACAACCTGCTCAAAGATGTGGGAATTTCCATGGAAAACCGATGGAGGGATGTGAGCGTCGTTGAAGAACTCACGTAGAATGAGGTCTGCAACAACATACTGAGAGGGTACGACAAAATTAGTCCCGGCTCTTACGAAGGGTTTAACCTCCCGCTCGTAGACGACCGTCTGTACAAGATTTTGATTTAGTCCCTTTCTTTTGAGGCTTAGAGCCAAGATGAGCGAGTCGGTTACATCCTCGAAGAATGAGAGAACGATATCACCCTCATTGACCAGTTCTGAAACTATTTTGGCGCTCTTGTTTACCTCCCACTTGACAAGGAAATGCCCATCCTCTTTGGCTCTATCGTACTCCTCTTCGTTAGACCAGAGGACAGTAAGCTGCTTTGACTGTAGATCCAACTTGGATAGTGTGTCCTTGACAATCTGTGAGTAACCCGCCACGTGTATCTTCCTGTTATCATCTTGAAGTAGACTTTTCCAATAGCCATGTTTCCCACTGATCTGATTCCTATCAACACTGAATAGGTACTCGTAGCGATCTGATACACTATTAATATCAAATTCAGGAGACCTTCCCGCTATCTGGAAGGTGTTGAGAGAGAGGTTTACCGTTCCAAGGAGTTGAGCTGTGTTGAACTCCTCGAAGATATTATTCATGTTCTTCGATCGGATATACCCAATTGATGCCTGCTGTGTGACAAGGGTACGTGTGTCATATGGGATGAAGGAATGATCCTCTCTTAGTATTTCCCTTAAATTACTTGCTAGAGATGTTGATAGAAGGATTGGATTATCAATTCCAACATATCTCGCTACCTCATCGGACTCCGCATTTCGAAGCTCCGCATAAATGAGAACATTCTGCGAGATAGACCTTGCATGGATAGCTGCGTGAATTGTAGCATGATCGTCGTTGAGAAGAAGGAAAATACCCTTTGCCTTGTCGAGATTCAACTTCTCAAGGACATCAATCTTGCTGACGTCCGTGATGATTGTCCTGTACCCAGCAGCAATTGCGATCTGAGCTGTCTCACTGGGGTCGATCACGATGATCTCGAACCCCCTGTCCCTGAGGAGAGACGCTACCCTTCTTCCCTTTGAGCCATACCCTCCTATGATTATGTGATTCTCAAGATTCAAGGTTTTGGTCGGTATCGAACCTATATTCGAGAACCTCTCCTTCAAGATATTCTCGAATATGTCCTCGGCAGCAAACGCAAAGGTCACAAAACCACTGATGACAAGAAGGATAACCAAGATCCTAGAGAAGTCATTGGAGGGTACGATATCCCCAAATCCTACAGTTGTGAGGAGGATGATCACGAAGTAAATTGAGGTTATCCATGAGTGACCCTCAACATATTTGAAGACAAGGACATTCACTATGAACAAGACGAGGAAAATCGGTACTGCAATCCGAGACCGAATAGGGAGCTGTGAGAATCTTTCTACTATAGAAGATGGATTTACTAGCTCTTGACTCATCTCTCTCTACGAGTTTCCCACTTGACTTAAACCATTCCCGAGCGCTGCGGAATATTATCGACAATTTGAAAAATTTGGAGAAATGTATTGACGTTTCCATGCTGTTTTCTTTTTTGGTGAGAACTGCTGTGCACATTGACAGTTAGAGTAGTAATTATTATAATGTATGTCGGGCCCTCTTACATGTATGGGTTTTTTTAGAATCATCTCAAGGTCATCTAAATTCGCCGTGAGAGTCAAGAAAAGGTTCATTTTACTACTACTTATTTATGCAATAATTGCAGGCTTTGTCGGGGCACTTGTAGACGATCTCGACTCCTACCAGACCTCTGACCTCCTTGACCAAAGGGGAGTTTACATTGAACAGGCGGAGGAATTTTCAGTAACGGGAACTCAGGGCAGTGCGCTCGTGAGTGCCCTTAACAGTGCTACCTTGGGCTACTCACTTGACGACATTCAGATGTATAAATATGCACAGCTGGACAACCAGTTGCGAATATACTCTTTTGACCTATCACGCCCTTGGTTACACCCTAATCTAAATCCTGATATCGTCAAAACTGGTAGTTTCCCGAGTTCTGTAGGTGAAGCTCTTGTTCCTATGGGTGACATACAGAAGAGGAACTCCACAAATGGTGCAGTAATTGAGAGTACCATAGCTGTAGGAAGCGAATTCACCTTCACCACTGGTGCTAATGAGGTCACAATCAGGGTCTCTGGAATTATGGATCCTTCGGACTATGTAGGGTCAGAGAATGATGATCTCTGGTTCTTCGTAGACGATTCCACCTTCAACGATATCCTAGCTCTCTACGGACTAGATCCTGAAGCTGATACCTTCGTTCATAGCATGGCCATTCCTATAGTCATAGAAGGCTCTGGTATCCCATTGTTTGACATTCCAACGGACAAGGACTATGAGAATGTAGCAGATCTCGAGCAGACAATCCAGCAGGACTACCTCCCGGATGATGTTACATATGGGAACTTTAACAAAAATGCAGAGACCTCTCCCATCGATGTTAAGCAGAAGAATAGGTTACAGTCATTACTCACCTTCGTTGTAGCAGTAGGTTTTGGTGCTCTATTCGTTTTCCTTTTTGGAATGCTAATAGCCAAATTCCGAAAGAGGGAAATAGCCATCCTAAAGGCAATGGGATATACCAGAGGATCTATCCAGCTCTCTTTAGTAACGGAGATATTTACCGATGCAATCATTGGTTTCACTGTGGGAATGGGCTTGATCCAATTGGCTCTTTTATACATGTCTGACTTCGAACCGTCTACATTATTCAGACCAGTGTCCGTTTGGATATCATTCCTGATTGTAGTATTAATGTCACTACCAGGAACTTTCATCATAACGTGGAGAAGCCTCGGTGTTTCGCCCATGACAATATTTAGGGATAAGTGATTATAATGAGTGCAGAGAAATTAATTGTAGCAAAGAATCTTGTAAAGATCTACAAAAGAGGGCGATCCGAGATGGTTCGTGCGCTGGATAACGTCAGTCTGGAGGTACATCCTGCTGAGATGATACTTCTATACGGACCGTCAGGTTCGGGAAAATCAACACTGCTCCAGTTGCTCTCTGGAATGGACAAACCGACTGAGGGTACGATAGAGTACCGTGGTCAGGACATCACCACATGGAGCGACGCGGATCTGACAAAGTACAGGAGAGACGAGGTGGGATTTGTCTTCCAGTCGTGGGAGTTGATCGACCATCTGACTGCTCTTGAGAATGTAGAAGTCCCCCTCTATCCAACCAAAATACCTTCTGGTGAGGTCAGGACAAAGGCCATTCAACTCCTGAGGAAGATGGAGCTTCTCGACAGGGAAGAGCACTATCCCAAGGAGCTCTCCGGTGGAGAGCAGCAGAGGGTAGCGCTCGCGAGGGCCCTGATCAAAGAGCCTAAGGTCATCTTCGCCGATGAGCCGACTGGAAATCTGGACTCCGAGACAGGCGAGATGATCATGCGCATGCTGAAGATCGTCTGCCGTCAGGGTACAGCTGTTATCATTGCCACCCATAACGAGAGCTTGAGGAAGTACGCAGACCGTACTATCAAACTCTTTGACGGGAAAATGGCCAGAAATTGAATTATCGTTCAACACATCGAAGAGAAATCGCATTTACAGCGTCTATCCTTTCTTTTTTCTTCGGGAATCATGAAATCCTTTAATAGACATGTCTGCCATCAACCAATATAGATTATAAGGAAAGATAGCTTATGGCATCCAGACCAAGTATTAAGATAAAGTTCCATAACTCCAATCTCACAGAGTCTGAGAATTCCACCGCTGAAAAGGTCGGGATGATCGCTCTAGCTGCTGATTTTATCAAGCACAAGAAAGTTGGTAAAGCGGATGGAGTTATGAAGGTGACCAAGACGTATCTTCCAATATATCTTGGTAAGACACGCACTGGTGGGTACATTGGTGTCAACCCAAATTCGGGAAACCGAATCAAGATTCCCTTGACACGTCTGGTTAGTCTGTCGGACTTCAAGGAGTTCCTCTCAGACGAGTCAAACCTTGAGCTAAACAGGATCTACAAGAAGATCATGAGCTTTACGGTTGAGGAGTCCTCCCTGACTGGAGGCATCTACAGAGGAGACACAGAACTCCTGAAGTCACTTCTTGCATTACCTCGTGAGAATGACTCCAGCGCTAAGGTCCTCCCCTCGATTAAAGATGTCAGTGAGATTAAGAAGGAGCTCCAAGAAGTCAATGACCTGATCTATGATGATCTGACAGTCAAGAAAGAGGCTCAGGCACTCCTCTCGGAAGCAGACAAGGCTTTGAAAGGACACCTCACACAGCTAGAAACAGAGCTCAAGGAACTGAAGAGCAAGTGGGCAACAGAGCTCAAGGCTCTTGAGACCGCAGAGAAGAAGAAACTGGCGGATAGAGAGAAGCAGTTCGAGAAGGACAAGAAAGCAGTGATGAAGAATGCAGAGGCTGACAAGAAGAAAAAACTTGACACACTTCTCAAGGGAATAACTAAGAATATGAAGAAAGACGCTTCTGAGATTCAAAAGCAGATCGAGAAGTTTGAAAGTGAGTTATCGAGTCTAACTGGTAATCCGTACGAGGATCTGATAAAGAAACTTCAGTACATCGAGGATGAGGGCCAAAGCTTTATGGCTGCCGTGGGGCTTGCACGTGACAATGTGCACAGGACAAAATCTGAAGAAGGTGATATTGACCATTTTGCAATTCTTAAGATTGAGGATCTGGAAAGAGAATATGAGAAGGATGTTGTTGCGATCAAGCAAGAGAGAGAGAAACAGGTTGGTAAGAGTGAGGCTGAGATTCTCGAGTTGACCGCAAAGAGGGACGCGGCCAAATCCAAGTATGACACCTTCCTTGACAACAAGGACAAATGGGAACAGGAGATTAGAAACGGAGTGCTTACCGATGGGTCTCTCATGCTCTCCGCAGACTATCTTGATCTGCAGAATTCTCCTTCACTTGTCGACCTGCTGATTCCTGTCTATATCTTCCAGTACAGGAACTCAAAAGGAAAGGTGGTGAATGTCGTCATTCCCCCTGTCAAGCTACCCGATAATCTCTCGAAGGTGAAGGCCAAGAACGTGAT
>JALWRB010000253.1 GCA_027077875.1 Candidatus Heimdallarchaeota archaeon | reverse complement strand
TCAATCGTCGTAACCGGGGCATTCTTCGTCGCCGAGATGAGGTTCAGGGGGTACGAAAGCTTCGAGATCTCCCTGATCATTGGAATAGCAACTACCTTTGAGCTGCTGAGGATCTACATCGCCCATCTTGCAGACAGGATGCGAAGGACATCTGAGTTGATCTTAGTGGGTATGGTGATGAACCTCTCGGGATTCATCCTCTTCCCCTTCCTCCTCGACACGGTCTTTGTAGTCGGAGTACTGGCTATCCTCAGCCTCGGGGGCGCAGTGGTGAGTAGTCTCATCGACGTCAATATCACGAACAGCACCTCAAGGGATAGAAGGGGAGGGGTGTCGGGGATCATACAGTTCTCACGGATATCAGGATTCGCCATTGGCGGGATATTTGGATCGATCATGTACAGGCAGGTATCTTCTCCAGAGACCTTCGTCACATTCGTTACCATCATGTTCGCGATGATCGCAGTTTTCTACATAGTCTCCTTCTTCAACCTGTCTGAGGGGAGTGGAAAAACGGAAAGGTTGGAAGTGGGTCTCGGCTCATCTCTCCGAGAGATTGGGAAATCGAGGAGGTTCCACCTCACCTCCCTCTTCCTCCTCCTCTATTCGTTCTCGCTCTTCCTCCAAGACACTATCCTCGAGCCATTCGCTATCGATGTCATGGGATATGACCGCGGGTCAATAGGTACACTGACCATCGTGTCAAGTGTCCTCACACTGGTGTTCGTTCCCACCGGAGTGATCCTTGAGAGTAGGGTAGGAAGGTTCAGAGCAGTTACACTGGGAGAGTCAATCATGACCATAGGGTTGCTGCTCTTGATGTCAAGTGCATACCTACGTTCTGAGTCCGTGATGTTCACAGGTATTATACTCTTCGGGATAGGATCAGGGGTGCTCAGTGCTCCAGGTTTTGCCTACCTCTTGGATGTCGCCGCGGAGCACACCTCCAGCACTGCCTTGATGATAACTCTGTTTGGGGTTCTGATCACTGCCTCCCGCTCACTCTCGGGGATAATCTCGGCTGCTGTGCTCTACCTCTCTGGTTCCTATGTCACGATATTCCTGCTCGAGGTGGTCTTCGCTATCTCATTCTATGTACCTTTGAGGAAACTGGTCATACAAAATATTGAGTAGGAAGGAATTCAAAGGTGGGGCATTACCCCCACCAATGAACAACGAGGTCAGTCTCAGAGTTTGTTTAGTTGGGACAGAGCGGAGGATGTAATCAGGTCATCTACCTTAAGAAACAAAAGCTTGATGTGGTAGAACTTCCCCCCAATCCACCTTCTGCCATCTGAGGTGAACAGGGTTATGAAGTAGATAACGAAGAAGAAGTTCAAGGTGGGATTGTTGCCCATCTCCGTGTTCATGACGAAATAGGGATAGAGCAGGAAGTGAATGGAGTTGAGTTTCACCTTCTCGTAGAGGAACCCATTGTGAGTTGACTTCGTGATCCATGGGATGACCACAAACCTGAAAAGGAGGATCCCCGTGTACCAGAAGAATGGAAACAGGTATACAGACTCTGTAGGATAATCCTGCCATGGAGAGAAATACCGACTGTCTTGGTAGCGTCCATAGGCTATGTAGAGATCAAATATAAAGAAGGCATTCAGCAGAAGGTACAGGGTTCTGATGTGGTGGGCTCTGAATAGGAAGTGGTCCTGCGAATTGTCCTTTACAGCCACTACCCTTTTGTGCTCCTCCATGAAATCCAGCTCACTTGCGAGTGTCCTCTGAATAATCTCAGGATCTCCAAGCTTCTCGAGGGCCTTGCGGACTATATCCTTGGTAACAGTCTTCCCGTACCCTGCCCTGAATGTGCAGTTGGAGACGATGTGTTCATAGATATCATCGACCGACTCCTCGACCTCGTCCTTTGTCAGACCCGACTCATAGAGAGAGGCCCTCAGCTCCTGTAGGTATTTGAAGAAGAGGTCCTTGGCATCTTCTGTGAAGTTCTGGTTGTCCATCATAATCCAGCCCTCCTGATCTCGACCTGCTTCTTGTGAACCATCCTGGTCAAGTAGTTCGAGTAGGTGGTGAAGTCCATGACTTCCGGTGGTGTGAGGACAGTACGTCGGGGCACGACGCTCCCATCAAGTAGCGTGAGAGAAGAGATAATTTGGATGTACGGACGGTTCTTCTTCTCCTTGACCATCGAGGTGAGAATGTACGTGATAAGTAGGAATATCCCGTATAGTATTAAGAGATAGAGATATTCTGTGAAGAAGAAGGAAGACGCAGCAGCCCATAAAACCGGAAATGCTACGACTACAAACAGTAGGATGAACAACACTGGATTCCATACAGAGTAGTACCCCTTGACCTTTTTCTGGTTGATACGAACGACGACTGGTTCCTCGAGGAACTCCGGTGGGTACTTCTCGTCAAGTGGTACATTCTTGACTTGCTTGACCTCCGTTTTGGGTGAGAGTGAAAAACCTCGGAATGGGGCCATCACCAGCCTGATTGGGAGCATTAGAAGCCAGCCCAAAATCGTCCCTATCGGAGGTATACGTGCGTAGATGAGCTCACCGTCCTCTGCGATGTACTCGTCAAAAATCCGCTTTCTCTCCTTCTTCAGGATCGAGCCAAGGTTGGTTCTACCCCGGTATTTCATCTCCTGCTCGATCTCCTTGAATATTCTCTCCCTACTGTCCGAGACGATGAGATCCATCTTCTCGGTAGAGAGCGGTATCGCCTTCCTCCGGAGCAGATTGAATATGTCCCGGGTGAAGGTGTTGAGTTGGTAAAGCTGGGAACTCATCAGTCCCTGCTCCTCAGTCTTCAGCATTAACTGTCTTCCTCCTTATAGTGAAATATGTTTGAGACTGCGACACTGTACCGCTGCCAGAGCTCGAAGATCCGTCCGTAGAAGGCGATCCCCCTTGTGTTTAACCGGTACATCGTCTTCCGTTGGTCACCAACTGGTTTGTAGGTCTCGATCATCCCCTCGGTCACGTACCTCCTGAGCAGGGGATACACGGTCCCGAGTGGAACCGAGATGATCTGGTTGGTTCGCATCCAGATACGGTCGCATATCTCCTTCCCGTGGAGATCCTCTTGGGCAAGCACACTGAGGACGAGCAGCTGTATCACTCCTCTCCTGATCTCGGTCTCCCAGTTGTTGATTAACTGATCTTCGGTCATCTACAGATCTCCTGTGGGAATATGACTTGAATTACATTGCGATACAATTGATTGCGTCACAATGTATTGTGTCACACACTAATTTTGTCCACGCCATATTTATACCTAACGACTCATCTTAGGGTCATACGCGGAAAAATATACAAGAAAATTGGATATAGAGAATTACCAGTTCCAAATTGAGTATTAGCATTTGCGGAGGAGGGAATTCCCAATATTCAATAGCTCAATTGCGCTAGTAAGACAGATGCCTTTCACACCTTTTCACTGGGGACTGCCTCTCCTTGTTGCCGACTTAGGGTGGAGGAGAGAGAGAACTCGTACTGTCCAGATCTTGTCGGTGACCCTCGTAACCATCCCTGACATAGAGGGATTCAGTGCACTGATCCTAGGAATATCATGGGTCCCAGTCCATGGTCCTCTCCATTCCCTCGTAGGGGCTCTGCTTCTCGGAGGAGTGTTCTCTGTCACGGCCAAGGTCATTCTGAATAGGTATGAAATACACCTGGGTAGAAAAGACCTCACCTTTCTCACCATTACACCACTGGTCTTCCACCTAGGATTGGACATAATGATGCACCGGGATATCAGGCCCTTTTGGCCATTCAATTCAGAGACGAATAAATTAGCGTTTTCCAGCGGGGGGTATCTCGCAACGTTGATAGGTATTATCGCTCTCGAGCTCTACGTAATCTTGCAGATGGCGAGGTACATGAAGAGATCAGAGAAGAGGAGAGGACCACACGATCCGCAAGCTTGAACCTTAACGCGAAGAATTTATAAAATACGTCAAAACAAGCTAGATGTGTATTCAGATAGAACAAAGACATATACTACAAACTACAGCTCTGCAGCTAATACCACCACCTTGCTTGGAGTGATCGCTGCAGGAGTGGCATCGTACCTCCTGTATAGTGGAGAGCTTCTGATTTCAATAATTGTTCTTCTCCTGTCCTACTCCATGGATGTGCTTGATGGGATGATCGCTAGACGAGGTATACAGACAGTGAGAGAACGAGCAAGGGGAACCTTTCTTGATGGGCTCGCAGACAGGGTGAGCGATCTTTTCATATTTACTGCACTCTTCCTCTCACCCCTGTTCGATGCTCTTGCAGTATTTCTCCTCGCGACGCTCAGCTATTTCGCACTCTACCTCAGATCAACCCTCGGTCAATTCAGGGTCTTTACCAAAACCTTCTTTGAAAGGAACACGAGGTCCGCTGCCCTCTTAGTCATCTTGTTGGCTACAGTCTTCTCATCCCCCCTAGCAAATGGGATCTGGATCATCGTAGGTCTTCAGGGATTGGCCTTGCTTTCCTACATGAGGAAGGGTATAGCAAGACTCTCGGTACCCTCTGATCCAGAGACTACAGATATTACTGGGGATGAGACATTGGAAAACACGGTATACGCGGTGGCGACATGATGAGAACCAGGGAGAAACTGGTAGTTGTACTTGTAATTATGCTAATTATAACGGACTATGGGCTGATTTACATCCATAGAGAAAACCTGAAAGACTCTCTTACCGAAACAACGACTGAAACGACTGGACACGTGTCGATAAATTACGGTTTTAGTTCAGATGATATCCCGCGGCTAATTATATGGACAGATGGAGATACAGTACTGTTAGATCTCGTCCAAGTAGAGCAAGGGCGAATAATCCTATATTACAACCTTACTGCAAACGCGAGGGGGTTGTACATGAATCTACCAGACGCCGGAGACACATATTACATATACGAGAGCTCTTCACGGAACAGTACGAAGATTGCAGAGGTGAAGGAAGTAGGAAGAATTGGAGATATAGATTCACTGTATACCTCTTCAAGGCTGTTCACCTTCAGTTTCGACGTGATAGAGAGATCGGCAACCAAATTCATGATTGAACTCATATTGAACATGAG
>JALWRB010000252.1 GCA_027077875.1 Candidatus Heimdallarchaeota archaeon | reverse complement strand
TCAAAAATGACAAGTTCGAAATATTTTAAGTGGTCAGAAAGTAAGTTAATTGCCTTAGTTCTGATAGTCGCCATGACACTTTCTCCACTTAATATCGCAAATGCAGATTCCGATATTACCCCTGATGAGGGTGCGGATGTTACAACTGATAGTGCGAATAAACCCAATGATAAGATCACATCTGCGGACGGGTCAGTGCAGGAGAATAATCCTGAAACCCCTGCTGTTCCTTACAGTGATATCCCACAACAGAGTGAACGACCAGCGCCTGATCCTGTCGCTGAAGAATTGCCGTACATAACCTATGGTGTAATCGATGTAAAATCAAGTACTTCAAGATCGTCGGTTGATCTTCCAGTAGAGATCTACATTATCAACCCTGACAATACCCAAGACCTCGTGAAGACTACCACTTCCAACTCGGGGGGAATCAAGTTGCCAACTGGTGTGTACATAGCCAAAGTCGTTGGTGACAGTACAATAGAGTCGGATCCCATAGTTCTACAGGAGGGAAACCACGAAGTTTTCAAGGCATCCTTCTCGGAGATCATACTACAACCATACTCCTTCGCATCAGATATTGACAAGATATATGTCGAGGTTGTGAAAGGAGAAGAGAGAGTCTGGGGTCCTGAAGTCATATCCACTGAGGAGAGGACACGTCTCTTCTTAGAGCCAGGAGTGTACGATCTAATCTCACCCGACCAGAGTGCACAACCGAAGATGATTGATGCTCTCATTGATATGGAACTCTCGGTTTTTGCTATTAAGAGGTCTGATCTATCTGGTGAAGACCCCAAGGAGGGAGAGCATCCCTCTGGCTCTCTTAGTACGGGAAGATCTGATTCTAGAAGGCTGGGACTGGATGGATCAGTGTCCTTTGGTGACTTACAGGTAGTTGCTAAAACATACCGTGACATGCCTCTCTCTGGTGTTGTAACAAGAATATTCAATGCTACAGATTCTGTTGCCGGGTGTTCTGGAGGAGTTGCTACTGCAACAACTGGCACAGATGGTCTCTCCACGACAACACTTGCACCAGGGGATTACAAGATATGTAGCTACAAGTCATTCTCGGATAACATCATCTGGAATACTTCGATTACGATACTTGGTGGCAATACCACGACTATAAATATCTCCTTCTCACGAATCCAAGTGTACGCCACGGTCAATGATTATATTTCCTTAAACAATGGTACGGTTACCTTCACTCAAGGTACCCTCGGATCTGACCAGATGGCGACGTACTACGTGATCCCCGGGACATATTCGGTTCTGTTCAATAATGATCCAGATGTTACAAACTTCAATGTTGGATTCAAAGATCATGTCTCTGTAGGTGCGGCGTTCAATACTGCCCCTACTTTTGAGAGTGTTGTTCTGTCCTCTAGGGTGCTCGCCAACGAGCAGGCCACCGTGACCATTGAGGCCAAGGATGTCGATTTCGATAATATGACGTTCTACACCTCGGTCAACATTGGTTCGATAGTGGTCGGAACTCCCTACTGGGTAAGAGATTCCATCTGGGGACTCGTGGTCAACTACACAGCTCCTGGTACCCTAGACTTCTACGAGATGTCGCTTGGTGTCCAAGATACGGGTAATCTCTTCTCAAATTACACCCTCTACCTGTCCAACAGACAGTCATCTGCAACCTTCATGAGTAGGGAGGCAGACTTCGCACCACTCAATACGTACACAGTGGTCTACGAGTTGCAGACTGATGGTTTTGCCTATTCTGGATACACCGGTTCAGATGGGGATATCACCTTCAATATCCTCGACGGAAGGTATTACTACAAGATGTACCAGAGCAACACCTACACCTCCCCTACTTACAAGATTGACGCCACGGTGGGTACATACAGTTGGCAGTATAACTGGTCAAGAGTGAGGTTCAATACGACTGCAGAGTGGGATTTACCGTTCTCAGCGAACATTCGCATTTACAATACCTCCAACCTCGCATCGTCATTGTACAGCTCCTCCACAAGCTCAACCACAGGGCTAGGTGATATGGTCGTCACCCCGTACACCAACTACTCACTGTACGCTAGAGGCTCATCGGCTATATGGAAGTACCAAGTCAATCTCCCTGAGGGTGTGCTCTCGACCTATAATTTTTCCTTTGGTGGTCTTGCAGTGTACACCTTCACGGGAACCACCCCGGAGAACAGGTACATCTCTCTGTACAATGACACTGATGGAACGAACCTCGCAAATACGTATACAGGGACTGACGGTCTTCACCTCTATAGACTTGCCCCGTATTCCAACTACTCTGTCTATGACAGCTCAATAAGCACTTGGTTCAGACCGATAAACGTGACTGCGGGTACTGCGGTATACATCGGGAATTTTACGAATAGTGCTCCTACAATCAGCTCTATCGATACTGATCCATCGGGACAGAGGATTACCTCCTCCCAGTCGGTCAACATCACTGTGACCGCTTCGGATGTTGATCCGATTGACAAACTTGACTATGTCTGGTCTGCGAATGTGGGGTCGATCAGCGGGACTGGCTCGAGAATCACCTATACCGCTCCTGCGAATAACCAGAGCTACAAGATAACCGTTGTGGTCAAAGACCAGTTTGGTGGGAATGCCTCAACCTACATCTATGTCTCTGACAGGGACTCCACGATCTCTACGAATGTCACCAAGGGTGATGGCATAACCTTCAACGGCTATGTCATCATCAAGAGATCCCGTGATGACGCCACTATGTTTACTTCTTATACCGGTACGGACGGAAGCCTCTCGACGACGGTTAAGGACGGTGAGTATTACATTTATGTTACAATGACGGGCACCACCATTAGACATGATTTTGTCGCTGATGGATCAACATATAACTTCGACTTCGCGTTCTCCGAGTTCATCTTCAATACGACCAAAGCTGGGAATGTGGGTGTAGGTGCATCTGTCATCCTCTCAGACCCAGTTACCCGGTCGTCTATCTACACAATTGGAACCTCGGGATCCACAGGACTATCTAACAATGCTGTTGTAAAACCAGGGGTATATGACCTAAAAGTCTACTCTTCATCCTCATCTGCTTTCATGTGGGTGGACAATGTCAGTATCTCAACGAATGCCATCAAGATAGTTGACATCTACCTATCGGAGATTATTGTGAACATAACTGCTGGATATGGGAACCCGAAAAACTACTTTGTCAGCTACTACAACGGAACCTCTGGTGAATATATCACTGGATCGTATCCCGGAAACGATGGTTTGATATCATATATACTCCCCTCTGGGAACTACTCCTTCAAAGTCACGGGAACCAATTCAATGACAATGTCCAACAATCTCCTCGGGGTTCACGATACTATCAATCTTGATTTTACCTATGGGACGTTCACATTCTATAGTAATAACGGCACAGACCCCGTTGCAGAGTATGTCTACATCTATTATCAGGGATCTGGATCATACTTTACGAGCTCGTATACGGGGAGCGATGGTGTTTCTTACATCCACCTCTCTCCGGGTATCTACGATGTCCGGATAGGTTCTACATGGTACTACAACCAGACTCTCCAGCCAGGTCTACGGACGATTGTTGGCAATAGACTAAATCTTGCTCCTATCATCGTGGGCGTGACCAGCGGAGACATCGGACCGTCCTCCAGCACGACAGTCTCGGTCAATGTCGATGACTTCGACTACGATTTCGGGCAACTGGTCCTGACTGCGGTTCCCAACGTGGGATCAATCGGATCAGTTACCTATGGCTTCACAAGTTCAGACAACTTCTACATAGATTTCGTCTACAACTCACCTGCATCTTCGGGTCTCTACTCGATCAACTTCACGGTATCGGACGGGGAGCTCAACGACACATACTTTGTCGTCGTTTCCAACAACGGTAACACGGTGTACGGTAAGGCTTTCCGCGCTAACAACCAACCTTATTACACCAGCTTCCGGTTCTACGACCGACTCTCAGGAAATTTGGTAGGTACATATTATACCAGTGGGTCCACGGGTGAGGTGACCATCAACATGGTTGACGGCTGGTACGATGTGAGGGTTGCTGCCACGACGGACATCTGGTTCTACAATGTCTTCGTTGCCAACAACCAGATTCTGAATCTAACAGCCTTCTTCGGGGACCTCAATGTCTACTCAACTGGGACGGGTGGTGTACCCTTGAACTCTTTCGTCACCCTACGTTGGTGGAGCGACAATACCTACATCACGGGTGGATACACCGGAAGCGATGGTCTCATCACTTGGGTTCTTGCTCCAGGTACATACCTCGTTGAGGTTCAGGAAGCCACCAGCATCTTCTTCACGGTGGTCATACTCGGTGGACAGGAGTCGTTCTTGGGCACTGATATCCCGCAGTTGGATGAAGAGGTACCCGATATCACTTATCAGTACGGAACAACTGGACATGTTCTTGAATGGAGCTTCACAGAGTCAGATCCAGATACCTATATCATTTACCGGGATGGTGTAGAACTCGTGAATGGAACCTGGGATGGCTCATTGATCAGCATCAGTGTCGACGGGCTTCTGGTTGGTGAGTACACCTACAAAGTATTCGTCAACGATACCAACGGTCTGGTGAACGTCGACTTTGTAAAGGTCACAGTGACCGAACCTCCCGGACCTTATGCAGCCGGTACCGACATGGTCGACGTCAAGTTCGGTCAGGGGTATGTCGTCTCATGGAATGTCTCGGCGGTCTCACCTGACAAGTACGCGATCTATGACGAAGAGGTTGCTGTCGAGACCGGTACGTGGTCAAATGGCACTCTTACCTACGATCTTGGAGTACGTATCCCCGGAACCTACAACCTCACGTTGTTCCTGAATGACACATTTGGGGCGACTTTCGTCCACACGTCATTTGTGAACTTCCTCCCAGATCCAGTGCCCCAATTCTCTGCACTCCCCAGTGACGTGAGCGTCATGGAGTGGGAGAACTGGTCATTCCAGTGGACGGGGATTGACAACAATCCCGCAACGTACGAGGTACTGAGGGACTCAGGGCAGGTTGAGACTGGCACGTTCTTGAACGATACCCTCATGGAGTACTCCGATGCTACTC